>JAGBXH010000053.1 GCA_017629395.1 Clostridia bacterium
ATCAATACATCAAAGGAGGTGCGCTGTGAGAGAATTGACGGTCATGATCAAGCCCGCGTCGGGGCTTTGCCAGATGGCGTGCGAGTACTGCTTTTACCACGATATTGTGGAACACGGTGCGCCTGCCAATACTTTTATGAGCCATAAAACCGCGCGGCAGTTGATCGCGCGTGTCAAGGAAAGCGGTGCGCAGCGCGTGCATTTTGCTTTTCAGGGTGGCGAGCCGCTGCTGTGGGGGCAGGAGCATTTTGATGACTTTTTTGAGGACGTCAAGGACGCCGGGCTTGACGCGACCTATGCCGTGCAGACCAACGGGCTTTGCATGGACGAGGTGTATGCGTCGCTGTTTGCCGAGCACGACGTGCTGGTAGGCATTTCACTTGACGGTGACCGCGCCTTGCACGATTACGCACGCAAGACCCCCGACGGCCAGGGCACGCAGGAGCGCGTGATACGCGGCATGGAATTACTCAAAAAGCACGGTGTGCGATACAACGTGCTATCCGTCATCAGCGCAAACACTGCGCGTCACCCCGCGCAGCTGTACCGCTACTATAAAAAACTGGGCGTGTCGCACGTGCAGCTCATCCCCTGCCTGCCGCCCATGGGAGAGGGCGAAAGTTGCCGCTACGCACCCACACCCGAGGCACTCGGGCAATTCCTCGTCGGCTTTTACAGGCTTTGGCGCGAGGATTGGAGGGGCGGCAAACCGCCTTTTATCGTCCGCGAATTTGACCAAGCCTTAGCTACCCTGCAAGGCAGAGCAGGGCATTGCGGTGCACTCGGCTTTTGCACGCCGCAGCTGATCGTGGAGGCCGACGGCTCGACCTATCCCTGCGATTTTTACGTGCTGCCCGACTATTGCACCGGCAACGTGCACACGCATACGATTGCGCAAACTATCGAGAGTGAGGGCATGCAACGCTTTGCCGCGGAGCATCCCGCAGCACCTGCGATCTGCCGCTCTTGCAGATTTTTACCCGTTTGCGGCGGCGGCTGCCGACGCATGCGCGACGTGATCTTGTCCCAAAATGAGTGCGCCATGATGCGGCTCTATTCCTATATCATTGAAAAGGAGAGAAAAACACCATGAGTCAAAACCCCAATATTCTTTGGATCTGCGTGGATCAGCAGAGATGGGATTGCCTTGGATATGCTGAAAAATACCCCGTCAAGACCCCCAATATCGACCGTCTTGCGGCGGGCGGTGTCAATCTTGCGAATAGTTATTGCCCCATTCCCGTGTGCTGCCCCTCGCGTCAGAGTATGCTGACGGGCAAGAGAGCCGAGCAGATCGGTGCACTTTGGAATTATAATCAAAAGATCTATACCGGCATGCTGCCTGCGGACAGCCAGTCCTGGGCAAGAGAGCTGCGCGATCGCCTTGGCTATCACACAGGCTGGGTTGGACCCTGGGAGGGCGGCTACAACGCAACGCCCGCATCCATGGGCTACGACGTCTACGTGCCGCGCGCGGAGCTTGTGCGTCCCATGGCAGAAAAATATCCGCATTGCGTGCCCACCAACGGCTTTTGGGGACAGGTGTATGACATGGACAAGGAGTACGCGCCCACGCATCAGCTTGCAGGGCAGGTTGTTTCCTTGATGGAGGGCTGGCAGGACGAGCATCCGTGGCTTGTGCAGATGGAATTTTCCGAGCCGCACCTGCCTTGCACGCCGGTCAAGGAGTTTGCCGACATGTACGATCCTGCCGGGATCCCCGTGTGGGGCGGCTTTGAGGATGCGTACGAAAACAAGCCCTATATCCAGCGTCAGCAGCGCATCAACTGGAATACCGAGGATAAGGATTGGGCGTTCTTTGCGCCCATTGTGGCAAGATATTACGCCTGGATCTCGCAGATCGACGATGCCATCGGTAGAGTGCTGGATTGGCTGGAAGCACACGGCAAGCTGCAGGATACCGTCATTATCTACACCTCGGATCACGGCGACTATTGCGGTGACCGCAGACAGATGGATAAGCACTACGCCATGTACGAGGAGATCACGCACATTCCGCATCTGTGGCATTGCCCCGCAAGATTTGCACAGGGGCTCAAGAGCTGTGCGCTCAATACAAACGCGCTGGATATCCCCGTGACCATTATGGATATGCTGGGGCTGCCGACCGACGGCATGGTGGGCAAGAGCCTTTTGCCCGTGCTGACAGGACAGAGCGATACGCATCGCGACGCGGTCATGGTGACCTATAACGGTCAGCAATTCGGTCTTTTCTCGCAGAGAATGCTGCGCATGGGAGATATCAAGTACACGTGGAATCTGACCGATACCGACGAGCTGTACGACCTTGCAAGCGATCCTTACGAGCTGCATAATCTGATAGACGACTCTGCATATGCCGAAACCCTGCAAAGCATGCGCCACAGATTGCTTGCCGAGCTGCAGGCAGAGAACGATTGCATGCTCAACTCCTGGACCGAGCAGCAGCTGCGACTTGGCAGAAAGCTTTGATTATGGATGAGCAGGAACAAAAAGTCACGCCCTTTTTGGTGGACGTGTACTTGTATGATCTGAACAGACCCGAAATGCCGCCCTTGGCATACCGCAGCGCACGCGGCGGGGAGGAGCAGCCCGATCTGCTCTCGTTGATCCCGCTGTCGGCGTGTGCGTGGCAGGAGGTTGCAGAGCACTTGTATGGCGGTGCGGTGTATCTTTCGCAAGACGGCGGCGCGATTTTACTTCCTGTTTTCGGCAGCCTTGGGAGGCTTGCCTTGGTGGTCAAGACCAACCTTCCTCTGTCTGCGCTGGCGTACGTGTATCAATGCGCGGGTCAGGGGGCGGTGTATGCCGATCAGGCACTTCGGGAGTGCGTGCCCAAGCTCAGCGCGAAGACAAAGCCCATAGCCGAGGATGCGGTGCACACAGTAGCGCAGCTGCGCAGGCTGACTAAGGCTTGTGAGTCTGTCCTTGGTGCGTATGATGCAATGGAGTGCATTGATATGGCCCAGAGGCTGATGGGCGTTTCGTGTATGTCTGACCAAAGAGTGGAGACCGCTCCGCTGCAGGGACAAGAAGTCTTACCCTTGATGCAGCATGCAGGGCAGGTGCTGCTTGCTTGTGTGCTGACGCTTTTGTCGGTTATGCGAAACGGTGCTCACGCACGCAGCGGCTGGCTGTACGCGCTGCCATGCGGTCAGGGATATACGCTGCAGGTGTTTTTGCGCCTTGTGCAGCAGGAAACCCCTGAGGCGCTTGTACGCTTGCGGACGATGCTGGAGATGTGTGACGTTGCATTTTGCGCGCGTGTTGGCGAAGTACCCGTTATACCTCCTAAGCAGTATTCCTACATGAGCCGCAAGATCACCGATCCGCATAAGCCCTTGTGTGCACGCTGCGGACGCCTGGATGCGCGTTGCGCGCATTGCACGGCGGTGCAATGGTCGGTGTTGCCTTACGTATGTGATACTGCGTTGCTTGGCATCAAAACGCTGCCGCATTTTGAATTTGAATAAAAAAACGAGGCTGTTTTTTTGTAAAACAGCCTCGAAATATTTTGTTTTGATTACTCTGCAGCCTCGGTCTCGGGAGCAGTAGTTTCCTCACCCTTGGTGGTGATCTCTTCGCCTACACCGGAGAGCACGATCTTTTCAACGTACTCAGCAGCCTTGGAGCCCTCGGGAGCGGTGATCACGCTCTTGAGCTCGGACCAGAAAATGTAGTTACCAAACTCAATGTTCTCGGAGGTGGTATTGATCTTGATCGCGGTCAGGTGGTTGCACTGGTAGAATGCCTGCGTGCCGATGATAGTGGTAGCAGCGGGAATATCCAGCGTGGTCAGACCCTGGCAGCCGAAGAATGCAGCCTCGCCGATCTCAACCAGAGTAGCGGGGAAGTTGATTGCGGTCAAGCCCTTGCAGCCGTAGAATGCGTAGCTGTCGATCTTGGTCAGCTTTGCGGAAAGCGTAATGCTTGTCAGCTTATCACAGCCGTGGAAAGCACCCTCACCGATGGAGAGCACGGAGTCGGGCAGAACGATCTCGGAAAGACCCGTGCAGCCTGCGAACGCCCACTTGCCAATGGTCTGGATGGTGTTCGGAACGGTTACGGAGGTCATTGCGGTGCAGTAGTAGAATGCGTTGTCCGCGATGCCGACGATCTCTCTGACGTTATCGTCATTCTTGGCGTTTTCTTCCAGCGAAGCAACGGTAACCTCTGCGGGAATGACAACTGCGTGAGGCTCAGCCTTACCGACGTAGCCGGTGATGACAGCGGTATTACCGCCTGCCTCTGCAAAAGTAAACGTACCGGTTTCGGTAACGTAGGTGTAGTTGGGAGCAACGTAATCGTTAATAGAAGTCAGGTCACCCTTGGAGGCTTCGCACGCAACCATAGCGACGAGCATAACAAGGACAATTGCCACGGCAAGAATCTTTTTCATATCATACTCCTTTGGATTTGAATATAATTATTCATGATTAAATAAATTATACAATACTTTACCCGAATTGTCAAGAGATTTGTTAGGGGAGATTGTAAATAATTTGCGTATTTTACCGCCCGACGTAGGCAAGCAGCATATCGATGCCGTAAAGCAGCACCAAATGTGCGGGGTAGAAAATGTAGAAAAAGTATTTGAGCTTGTGTTTTCCGGGCTCACCGTTATAAAGCGCAAGAGGGGCAAGCGCAAGAAGCGACCAGATACGCGGTGTCATCGAGCCCTCCAGATTGCAGGCAAGCATGGCAGTTCCCGCTGCCGCACCACCGAATCTGCCCCAGCGGCTGCTGCCGCCCAGATAGATCAGCACGGGGAGCAGAATGCCCGTCAGTCCGTAATCCACGATCACGTAGTGGTTGAGCACAAGGATGCCGCCGGCAGCAAGGGAAAGCAGGACGGCACAGACCGTAATGCAAGCGGGACGCGGCAAGGTGCGCTTGCGCACTTTTTCAAGCAGAGCGGTCACCGGATTTTTTTGCCCCTTGCAGGCGCAGATCAGTGCGTCGATCAGCGTCAGCAGCACAAGGGAGAGGGAAAAGGTGATCAGAATGCCGAGATAGGTTTCCTTTGAAACAAAATCATAAACGATCTGGCAAAGCACGCCGAGAATAAAGATGCGCAAAAAATATTTTCCGCGGCTGCGCGTGTGACGAAAGCCCTCCGCAATGCAGAGCGCGTAAAGCGGCAGCCCGATCCTGCCCAGTATGCGCAGCCAAAGCTCGTCGGGAAACAGGATCATGCCCGTGTGATCCAGCAGCATGGAGATCGAGGCGATGATTTTAATCCAAAAAATCGACATGGAGATATCCTTCCTCTCGCGTTTTTCTCATTATATCACAAAACTCGAATTTTGGCAAGTATATCTGCTTGACAAACCTGTCCGTTTTATGGTAAAATCAAGCCATGAATTTACAGGAGATGATCATAGATGAACTTTAAGCAGCTTTTAGACAGTAAGGAATATCCTTTTTCGGGCGCACCCGTCATCGCGTTTCTCGGTGACAGCGTTACGCACGGTGCATTTGAGTGCGTGGACGGCGGCTGCGGCTGCGCCTTCGACTTTGCGGCGGTGTACCACAATCGCCTTCGGTTGATCATCTCGCAAAAATACGAATGGGTACCGGTCAGCGTTATCAATGCGGGCGTAGCGGGCGATACGGCTGCGGGAGGGCTTGAGAGATTGGAGCGAGACGTGATTGCGCGCCGCCCCGATCTTTGCGTGGTTTGCTACGGACTCAACGATGTAAACGGTGAGATCGAAGCGTACACGAGTGCTTTGCGCGGCATTTTTACAAGATTGCGCGAGGCGGGGATCGAGACGCTGTTTATGACCCCCAATATGCTCAATACGCGCGTGGACGAGAGCGTGCTGCCCGAGCTGACCGTGTATGCCGAGGTGACTGCGGGCATGCAGAACGGCGGCAAAATGGATGCATTTATGGAAGCGGCAAAGGGCGTGGCATTTGAGTGCGGTGTGGCTGTGGCGGATGCATACGCCTTATGGAAGCAGATGGCGCAGAGCGGTATGGATACCACGGCGCTGCTTGCCAACGGCATCAATCACCCTTGCCGCGAGATGCACGGCATGTTTGCCGAGCTTTTGTACGAAACCATTTTCGGGGCTATGTCCACCATGCCCGAGCCCGAGGCAGTGCCCGAGGAGATCCCCGAGGTGGGCGAGGAGATCACACCTTTGGAGTTTGAAGCGCAAGAGCAAGAGGGGTAACTCCACCACACTGACACCCACTCATGAAAAGTTTTGATCAAACTTTTTCAAAAGTTTGCGGGGTCTTGGGGCAGAGCCCCGAGTCGCGCCCGCAGGCGCGAAATATTCTTAACGGCATTTCTATTCGCGAAGCGAATTACTGGTTCATTTTCTTTGTGCCAGCGGTATCAAAGAAAAGAACGTAGAGAACTTCCTCACATAACATCCCAACAAAACAAGCGACCTTGGAAACCCAAGGTCGCTTATCTTTTGCTTTGCTTATTCTGTTGCAAGCTCCAGCTTTTCCACGTCTAAGCGATCACCGTTGAGCACGTAGTAGTATCCGTCGATATACACGCCGCGCATCTCGCGCATGTCGCCGCCCTGACCGTACTCAATACGCAGCACCTCGGAAATGCTTTCGCCGTCAAAGCGGAAAACCACGTAGCCGTAGCGGTAGTTTTCGTACTTGTACGCGTGGTATTCGTCCAGCGAGATCTTATCCCAGGTGTGAATACCCATGCCGATCAAGCCGTTCTCGCGGTCGATATAATAGCACTTGTAATCGGGGTAGTAATTGGTGTAGGGCATTTCCAGCTTGGTAAAGCTCTCCACACCGCTCTCACCTTCGACGTAGACCTCAAGCTTGAGTGTGTCGGAGCGCTCCCCCTGACCGATGCCCAAGAGGAATCCGTCGCCAAAGTTGACAAGGCTGGTGGAGAATCCTGCAATCGTACCGGTTTCCTTGACCGTGATGCCCGAAAGGTCGGAGAGATCAAAGAAGAATACGGGGTCGGTCTGCTGGATTGCGGTGCAGGCGTAAGCGGTATTACCCTCGAAGCGTGCGGATTTTACGACCTCGCCTACGGGCGCGAATTTTTCAACCGAGGCAGCGATCTGCATGGTGGCAAGATCAATGACGAACAGGCTTGCGCTGGTGTTGCCGCCACGCGCGGGCATGAGTGCTATTTCATGATTTCCGTAGTAGGATCTTACCCGTTTGGTGTTTTGCTGCGTGGTAGTGAACACGCGCAGCATGCCCTCGTACTCGTCCATGCTGTACTGGTCAAGCACGTAGCCGTCCACGATCACAGATCCGCGCTTGTCAAAACCGTCCGCGCTATAGCCGATGCAGGAGATCTCGCTGACCGTGGTGTAGGACTGTCTGCCGTCCTTGATCGCACCGTATTCATAGTAGCTTCTGGTGGCATAGATCGCGTCCTTGGATACGTACGCGTCCTCTGCGTAGGAAAGGCAAGCGACAGCGTCCTTGACCGTCGTGCCGGCGTCGTCCATGAGCAGCATGACGGTGTAGCTCGCTTGGCTGAGCGTCTCGGGAGCGATGATATCATCGGGGGCAAGACTGTACGATTTATCCGTAGTTGCAATTTCCGGGATGAAGGTGCGCGTGTCGCCAAAATCAACCGAGCGGCAGTTCATGGTAGTCATGAGCAAAAGCCCGTGCTCGGTCAGACGGGAGGAGAGGTACTGCCCCGAAACGTCCACGTGGGAGATCTCCTTGACCAGCTTGGGATCGCTGACGTCCAGCGTGACGATCCTGGTCATATTCACGTAATATCGGTCTGCCTTTTCCATATACTGACATATGACGGTCAGCGTGCGGCAATCGGACGAGAGGAAAAATTCCTTTGCAAAAAAAGCGTCTTTGCCGTACTGTGCTAAGTGATACGTGCCCAACAGTCGGCTGTCCTCGCCCTCGATGCTAAAGATACGCAGCGTGCTGGAAGAAAGGTAATAAATGTGCGTATCGCTGCGCTTGATCAGGTCGGCTTCGATGACGCCGGAAACCTGATTGTCGGTTACCTCTTGATAGTTGCCCATACCGGTCATGTTCTCGGCTTCACCGGGAGCCATGGGAGCCATACCATCCGCCTTGGCAAACAGATTGGAGGGCAGGTCAAGCAGCAGCTCGAAGGTGTTCTTGTATTCGGGGGGATCGTAGTTATATTCGTTGAGCTTTTCAATAATGCCGTAATATTCGCTGCCTGCGTATTTTCTCACGCTGGGCGGCGTGGATTTATAGGGGATAAAGAGTGCAAACGTGCCTGCGAGCAGTACAAAACACATGCAGGCGGCGATGATGCTCAGCATGCGCACGGTTTTGCCGCTGCGCGCCTTGCGGTGTGCACCCGTGGGGGCTGCTTGGGTGACGAATTTGTCGTCCACACCGTCCAAGGACTTGAGCCATTCTTTCTTTTTCATATATCGATACCTTCTTTCTCCAGATACTCTTTGAAGGACCTGCGCGTGCGGTGCAGCATGACCTTGACGTTGGCAGGGGACAGCCCCGTTTCACCGGCGATCTGCTCAACGGTGCACATGTACCAATAGCGCTGCAGAAATACGATGCGCGTGCGATCGGGCAGCGTGGCAAGAAAGCCGTTGATGGCTGCGTGCAGGGCAGTCTGATCGGCAAGCGAGGGGGAGTCGTCGGGAATGCATTGCCAGTATTCATCCGCAATCTGCTGCGTTTCGGAGCCGCGCTTGTTCGCGTGGTCAAAGCCGTAGCGGTCGAGTGCTAAATTGCGGGTGATCTTGCCAAGAAATGCCTGCAGGACTGTCGGACGCTCCGGGGGCATGGCGTTCCATGCGCGCACCCAGGTGTCGTTGACGCATTCCTCGTCATCCTCGTGGTTGTGCAGGATGTTGTCGGCAATGCGGTAGCAGTATTTGCCGTATTTTTGTGCTGACTGTTCAATCGCTGCTTCAGAGCGCTCCCAGTACAGGGCAACGATTGTTTTGTCGTCCACGTGTGCCACCTCCTTGTGCTGTGGTGTTTTGTCCTTCACCCATAAAGACGGAATTTGGTATCGATTGGTTACACGAATTTTGAAAAAAGTTGGAAAATTTCAAAAAAAGCCGCCACCAACGGGACGACTTCTCTTGAAAAGTTTTGGTCGAGCCTTTTCAAAGGCTCGCAGGTCGAGGGCAGCGCCCTCGTCGCCTCCGCAGAGGCGAAATTTCTTTAACGGCGTTTCTTTTTTGCCAAGCAACTTCGCGCAGCGAAGTAATTTCTTCTGCGCCAGCGGTGTCAAAGAAAAAAGCGGGGAATGGATTAGGATATATTACATTGAGAAAACTCTCTCCGTTCTTTTTTTGAGCAAGTAGCCGCAAAAAAAGAACCAAAAAACGGCGTTGGAGAGGTTTCGCGCCTGCGGGCGCGACCAAGGGCTGCGCGCCCTTGGATGGGCGGTCGCTTTTTGAAAAAAGCGACGTAAAAACTTTCATCGATGGGCGCGTCCGTGTGGTGAGCGTTTATTTGTGATACGGCGTGCCCTTGATGATGGTCATGGCGCGGTAGGTTGCTTCCAGCAAAATGACGCGCATGAGCTGGTGCGGAAAGGTGAGTGCCGATACGGACAGGCGCAGATCACACGCGCTCTTGACGGCGGGGGCAAGCCCGAACGACGAGCCGATGACCAATACCACCTCGCTGTGCATCTGCCCGATCTCCTCAAATTTCTTTGCCAGCTGCTCACTGGAGAGCTGCTTACCCTCCACGCAAAGCGCGATCTTGTATGCGCGCGGGGACATATTTGCCAAAATCAGCTTGGCTTCTGCCTCCAGCGCCGCTTCAATCTCCTTTGCGGAGGGCTTGTCCGAGAGCTTGACCTCGGATAAGTTCACCTCGGTGAACTTGCAGTAAGCTCCCAGCCTTTTCTTGTATTCCTCGGCAGCCTCGCGCAAATATGATTCCTTGAGCGTGCCGATGGTGATGAGTTTTACGTTGAGCATACGTTCTCCTTACGGTACAATAAAAATGAAAATTTGCAAGGCAAATTTTTACCGCAACGTTCCGCATTATGCGGAGCATTTCACTCGCGCGCAGCGTGAATATCACTTGCGCGAAGCGCAAATTTCACATTTCGCTCTGCGGCGAAATATTTCATTGCACGTAAGCTGGTTACGGCAGTAACCAGCTTACGTGCACGGGGTCCGCCACGCGCAAATTGAAATCCTTGTCGCCGATGGCGCAAAGGGTTTCGTGAAAGGCAAGGCGGGGAGTGTTATTCTGCTCGGAAAGGTGTGCCAGCAGTATGTTCTTGGTGCCGGATGCGTAAAGCTGTGCGGCAACGGCGGCGCATTCCTCGTTGGGCAGGTGCCCCTTTTTGCCGCTGATGCGCAGCTTGAGATCATAGGGGTAAGGCCCGTCCATGAGCATGTCGGGATCATGGTTGGATTCTAATACCACACTCTCGCAGCCAAGCAGATTTTGCATGATCTCGTCGGTGACGTGCCCGATATCGGTCGCATAGGCAACGGACGTGGGCACTTCACCGTCAATCGTGATGCGGTAGCCAACCGAGGCGCGGCTGTCGTGCGGTGTGCGGAATGCCTGTACGGTTACGTCGCCCACCTGCACGCGGCAGGAAGCGGCGTCGGGATAAACGTGTAACAAATTCTCCAAATGCGGTGCATCCCTGAGGATGCGCTCGGCGCTTGCTTTTTGCACGTGGATGGGCAGGGGATAACGCTTGCAAAAGACGGAAAGTGCGTCGATGTGGTCGCGGTGCTCGTGCGTGATGAACACCGCGTCCAGTGCGTCGGGAGAAACCCCGATCTCGGCAAGTGCTGCCGTAACAGCCTTGCAGTTCTTACCCATGTCGATCAGAATTTTAGCTTTGGGTGTTTCTATGTACGTGCAGTTACCCTTTGAGCCGGAAAACAGAGTGCAGATGCGATAGGCTTCCATGTGCTGCCTCTTATCTGCTCAAAAGTGCGCCAAACAGCGTGGGGAGAGCGGTCAGGATGAGAAAATCGATCGCCAGCGGAACAAACAGGGAAAACAGCACCACGATCATCCATTTGGATTTACGCTTGCGCTCCACGCCGTTTTGAATAAAGGCAACCTTTTCATGCTCGCTCATGGTGTCCGGCAGCATTTCGGGTGTGATGTTCTCGCGCGTAAAGGCGCGGTTATAAATAATGTAAGCGATCAAAAAGCCTGCGCCCAGCGCAGCGTACAGTGCCATAATACCAATGCCGAGGATCTGTACCGTGATCATATCCTCAAAAAGGTGAGAATCTGCCAGCGTGACGATGGTAAAATACAAAAGCGTGGACGCGACCGAGCAGCCAAGCAGCAAAGCCATCCAAAGCTTGTCCTGCTTTGTGGCAGGCTTGCGCTCGCGGGGCTTGCGCTCCTCTCTTGGCTGATTGGGCAGCATGGGGCTTGAGTTTCTTTGGAAAAATCCCATGATTGCCTCCGATTACGCGATCTTGCACGCACCGATCTGACGGATGTGCAGGGGCAGACAAGCACCTGCGCCGAACGCACCGTCCATGGTGGCACGGAATTCTTCTACGTGTTCAGCGGGAACAAACGCCTGAATGGTTCCTGCAAAGCCGCCGCCGTGCACGCGCCATGCAGCCTTTTTGTCAGAGAGCACCTGCTCGGCAAGACAAAGCGCAAGGGAGAGTCCTTGCTCGTCTACTGCCTTGGTGGTGTATACGTTCTGCAGATAGCAGAAGGAAGAGCGACCCGATGCGCAAACGTGAGAGAGGAAAGCGTCAAGATCATTGTTCATAAGTGCGTTTGTCTGTGCAGCTACGCGGTCGTTTTCTGCAAAGAAGTGCATAGCACGCAGGATCGCGCGGTCACCCAATGTCTTGCGCAGTGTGGGAATGGCAGCCACGACCTCGGCAGGCTCTACCTCGCGCAACACTTTTTTGCCAAAATGCGCCGCAACCGCCTTCATTTCTGCGGGAACGGATGCGTAGTCGTCGGTCAGGTCTGCGTGATTGCCGCCCGTGTTGACGATGCACAGCGCGTATCCCGCTGCCGTAATATCAAAGGGCACGCCGCGAATGACGGGGGAGGCGGGATCGGCAAAATCAATGGCAACAATGCCTCCGTGCGCGCAGGCGACCTGGTCCATCAGACCGCAGGGCTTGCCGAAGAACTGATTTTCTGCCTTCTGCGACATTTTGGCGATCTCTACGTTGTCAACCTTGCCGTCATTGTATAAATGGTTGAGAATGTTGCCGATCATATCCTCGAATGCGGCGGAGGAGGAAATGCCCGAGCCCTTGAGCACGGCAGAGGTGGTGTAAGCGTCAAAGCCGCCTGTGCACAGACCGTTTTGCACAAACTGTGCGCTCATACCCGCAATGATGGAGGCGGAAGAGGCGAACTTAGCAGGATCGGGAGTAGTATATGCAGCAATATCCACCACGTCCTCGTCAAAGCCCTCACTCTTGACGCGGATCATGTTCTCCTCGTTTGCGGATGCCACAGCGATAATGTCGAGGTCAATGGATGCAGCGACTACGCAGCCGTAGTTGTGGTCGGTGTGGTTGCCGGAAAGCTCGCTTCTGCCCGAAACCGAGAACAGGGAAGCGTCACGGTCAGCGCCGTACAAGGCGGCAAATTCATCCAGAGCCTTAGCGTAGCGTGCCTGCTGAGCGATCACCGCGTCAGCACCGTAAACCTCGGTAAGTCTTGCGTTGAGCTCACCCGCCAGCAGGGCGTTTTTCATGTCTGCAATTTTCATAGCATGTGCTCCTTTGTAAATTAAAGCTGTGTTTTGATCTTTTCCAGACAATCCTGGCAGATGCGCTTGTTGTTAAAGTATACCACGCGATCGGCATTGCTGCAGAATACGCAGCAGGGCTGATATTTTTGCAGGATAATGCGGTTTTCGTCGGTAAAGATCTCCAAGGGATCCTTTTCGTTAATGTCCATGGTCTGACGGATGCTGATGGGCAATACGATTCTGCCCAGCTCATCTACCTTGCGTACGACACCGGTTGATTTCATAAATGTATCTCCTTTGATAAAGTATTTCTGTTTGACGTTTATATTATAAATCATTTTGCGGATTTTGTCAATACAAAAATGGAAATAAATGGAGAAAATTAAGAATATTTGGCATTCTTGGAAATGCTTTGTCGTAGTGGCGCGGATCATGTCGAAGCGTGTCGCCTGATGTGACCCGGGATCATCACAACTCTGAATTTATCTGCAACATTCCGCCAAAACCTGTCAATACTGATACCAGTAAGTATAGTTGGAGGTCTGTATGCTCAAGGGTGCGCAAAAGAGAATGTACGTGGTCAAATTGGGGCAGGAGTCGCCGTTTGAGGAGGCGTATTTTGTGCTCAAGCGGGAAAGTGAGGCTGTAGCGGGTAAGGATATCGTCAGCGAAGCATCGCGCATTATCAAGCAGAGTGCCGACCGTGAGAGCACGCAAGCACCTGCCGACAGGCGCGTCTGGCACAGCGTGCTGCTTTTTGTCGGCGGTCTTGTGACGGGTGGAGGGATAGCCTGCGCGCTCTGTCTTTTATTGTAAGCTTTTGCGCAACTGTTGACAAAGAGGGAAAAGTATGCTATAATGTGAGCATCTTACTTGATCGTTTTGAAATGAGTCCACCTCATTTCTGCAAATACAAATTGAATTTGAGCTCTGTTGGTGCTTCGGGGGCCGTGATACCGATGCACGGGGGCTCGGCTTTTTGTGCGCCTATGAAAAAGAAAGGAGATCCGCGCGCACACGGAATTGATATATGGCAAAGCAAACAGGCAGAGGCGGAGCGACCGCCAAGCAATCAAACAGAAAAAAGAGTGAAAGCAAGAGCATGCAGGATAAGATCATCAATGCTGCTCTTGATGAGATCTATGCAAGCGTAGAGGCAGAGCAAAAGAAGACCTCTGCAAAAGCGCCCAAGCAAAAGAAGGAAAAGCAGTCCAAGGTCGAGGTAACCGAGCAGGCAGCCCCCAAGGCTGCAAAGCAGGCAGAGCCCAAGGCAGAGCCCAAAAAGCAGACCCGCAAGCCTGCAAAGAAGACGGAAAAGCCCGAAAAGGCTGCAAAGCAGGAAAAGGCAGCCGCTCCCGCAGCAGCGCCTGCACCCGAAAAGTCCGCGTCCGAGCGTAAGACGCACGTGCGCAAGGGAAACCGCAAGGCGCAAAAGGCAGCAAAGCAGGCAGAGGCGGTGCAGATCAAGCCCGATCCCGATGCACGCTTGCGCGTCATTCCCTTGGGAGGACTCAACGAGGTCGGCAAGAATATGACGCTGCTTGAATGCAACGATGAGATATTGATCGTGGATTGCGGCATCGGATTCCCCGACGAGGATATGCCCGGCATTGACTTGGTCATTCCCGATATGTCTTATCTGGAGACCAATCGCGACAAGATCAAGGGCGTAGTGATCACGCACGGACATGAAGACCACGTGGGTGCTATCCCGTATTTTCTGCGCACCTTCAACGTGCCGGTTTGGGGCACGAAGCTCTCGCTCGGTATCGTGAAAAATAAGCTGGAAGAATTCAAGCTGCCCTGGCAGGCAGACCTGCGCTGCGTGCAGGCAGGGGACAGTATTGCCGTTGGCGAGAGCTTTGCCGTGGAGTTTATCCGCGTCAATCACTCGATTGCCGACGCTTGCGCACTTGCCATCAGCACTCCTGTGGGTCTTGTGGTGCATACGGGCGACTTTAAGCTGGATCTTACCCCCATTGAGGGCGAGGTCATGAACCTGACGCGCCTGGGCGAGCTGGGCAAGCAGGGAGTCAAGCTTCTTTTGTGCGAGTCCACAAACGCTGAGCGCCCCGGCTATACGCCCTCCGAGAAAAAGGTGGGTGAATCGCTGGAGTATATTTTCTCTGTCAACAAGAGCAAGCGTATCGTCATTGCCACCTTCTCGTCCAACGTGCACCGTGTGCAGCAGATCATCGATACCAGCGTGCGCCACGGCAGAAAGGTCGCTATTACGGGCAGAAGCATGCTCAATATCGTCAGCGCGGCAAGAGAGCTGGGCTATATGCACGTACCGGACGGCGTGATCGTGGAGCTTGCGGAGATCAAAAAGTATAAGCCCGAGCAGCTGACGCTGGTCACCACGGGCAGCCAGGGCGAGCCCATGTCGGCACTCTACCGCATGGCGTTCGGTGAGCACAGAGAGGTCACGCTCGGCCCTTCCGATCTGGTCGTGCTGTCTGCAAGTGCCATTCCCGGCAACGAAAGTCTGATCAACCGCATCGTCAACGAGATCTCCAAGATGGGCGTCAAGGTGCTGCACGACTCCGTGGTGGAGGTGCACGTTTCGGGACACGCCTGCCAGGAGGAGATCAAGCTGATGCAAGCGCTGACCAAGCCGACCTACTATATGCCCGTTCACGGTGAATATAAGCACATGGCTGCCAACGCAGAGCTTGCAAGAAGCATGGGCGTGCCTGCCGATCATATTTTCATCTCCGACATCGGTAAGGTGCTGGAGCTGAGTGCGGACGGCGCAAGGTTTACGGGAACGGTTCCCTCGGGTAAGGTGCTGGTGGACGGCTCGGGCGTGGGAGATGTGGGCAACATCGTGCTGCGTGACCGTAAGCATTTGTCGCAGGACGGCTTGATCGTCGTTGTCGCTACCGTGGATATGCACGCAAGATACGTGCTGTCGGGTCCCGATATCGTGTCCCGCGGATTTGTGTACGTGCGTGAATCGGAGGACCTGATGGAGCAGATGCGCACGGTTGCCGCACAGGCAATGGACAAGAGCCTGTCGGGCAGGGATGCGGATTTCTACGCCATCAAGAACCGCGTTAAGGACGATCTTAGCAAATTTATCTACCAGCAGACCAAGCGCAGACCCATGATTTTGCCCGTGATCATGAACGTTTGATGGATGAATTGGCAAAAAAAGACAAAAAAAGCGAAAAATTAAGTATTTGTTTACAAATCGCTTATATTTGAACACCATATATGCGCTATAATATTGCGTGACTGTTTTTGATGGGGCGTTGTAGCCTTTGCGCAGACGACCCATCGTTAACATAATCAAAAAATACAACATAGAGGTGACCCTGACATGGGAAAAGGAAACAGAAGCAGAATTGAAAGAGCCATGAACGACTCTGTAAGCGTAAGCAAGGACGTTCAGGTGAAAAAGAACAAGGTATCCGGCGCGGGTATCTTTGTAGCGGTTGCTGCAATTCTGGTCGTAGTTGCTTTGCTGATCGGTGCGATCGGCGTAGTGAATGACAGCGGCTGGTTTGCACGCTCGCAGACTGCTATCAAGACCGAGAATTTCAAGGTTGACGGCAGCATGATGAACTACTTCTTCACGACGCAGTTCAACAACTACTATCAGTATTATAACCAGATGTACTCTCAGCTGGCATCCTCCGGTCTGGACGTAAGCTCTTACGTATACCAGGCTATGGGCATTACCGATCCCTCCAAGTCTCTCAAGGAGCAGGATATGAAGGTTGCTGAGGGCGCAGAGCAGATCACCGTGTTTGATTTCTACATGAATCTGACCGAGGATTACGTAACCCGTATGCTGACCTACTGCGAGTTCGCAGTCAAGGAGGGCATTGCGCTGACCGACGAGGATTACGCAGAGATCGACCACACCTTTGAGGAAATGGAAGCAACCTACAAGAGCCAGAAGGCTATGTATGAGCAGTTTGGCATGGCTTACTACTCTTCCTTCTCCGCATATCTGGCAGCAAACTACGGCACCGGCGTTAAGGAAAGAGATATCCGCAACTGCCTGGAGCTTGTGAATCTTGCCGCTAAGTTTGAGGAAAAGCTGACCGATGAAAAGAAGCAGGAGATCATTGGCGATAAGACCAATGCTGCTGTTGAGGAATTCGTGAAGGAAAACCCCTCCGCGTTCCTGATGGCTGACTACTACAGCTATGCATTCTCCGTAAGCAGCAAGGGTAAGACCGACGCTGAGTTTGAGGCTGATAAGAAGGAGATCCTGGAGAAGGCTAAGAAGCTTTCCGAGGTCGTAGGCAAGGATGCTTACAAGGCAGCTGTGATCGATCTGCTGATCGAGGCTGAGAAGGAGTCCTTCCGTGAGAAGAACTGGGAACAGTATCTCAAGATGAACGATAACGACGAGGCAAAGGCAAACAAGGCTCTTGAAGAGTACTTCGAGAAGACCTACACCGAGAAGTATAAGAACGATAAGTTCGAGGACACTCTGACCGAGGGCTACAAGTACCCCACCACCCACACCGATCTGAGCAAGTGGGTATTTGGCTACGAGGCTACCGCATGCAAGGATAAGACCTGCTCTCACACCAAGGAAGAGGATCACGAGAAGGACGTTGTTGCTGCTAAGCCCGGCGACATCACCTACTTTGAGAACACCTCCACCAAGGAAGAGACCGTAAAGAAGGAAGAGACCACCACTGCGGGCACCACTGCAGAGGAGACCACGACCGACGCAGCAGCTCCCGCATCCGAGGAGACCACTACCAAGGAAGAGACCACTACCAAGGCTCCCACCTCCTCCTCTACCTCCGACAAGGTTAAGGTTACTACCTACACCGTAACCGTTTACCTCCTGGAGAAGGCTGCATACCGCAACACCGAGATTACCAAGCACTTTGGTTACGTCATGTTTGCAAGCAAGGCTGATGCAGAAAAGTTCTATGCTGAGTTCCAGAAGGGTGAAATGAACAAGGACACTCTGGTTGAGCTGGTAGAGAAGCTGCACGAGGAGATCAAGCCCTTTGCATACGACGGTGCAGAGGATTATATGCCCGGCGATCTGCAGGATCAGAAGGTAGACGGCGCAGATAAGTGGCTTGAGACCGCTAAGGCAGGCACCTGCTCCGGCGTTGTAGAGCTGACTTACACCACGACCACCACCGCGAACAACAAGACCGAGGAAAAGAAGACCACGTATTACTCCATTCTGGTCTACGATCAGGACGGCTACGAGGCTTGGTACTGTGATGCACTTGAGGGTGCTACCGGCGATGCAGTTTCCGATTGGTATGAGGAAAATGCACTCAAGCTGACCTTCAACGAAAAGCCCTACAGATTTATCAACGCTTAAATTGCATATTGACAAAGTGGCATGGATGCGTCCGTGCCATTTTGTCCATTTGCGGCATACAATAAAAAGGATTATTGCGAAAAGGGGAAATGCTATGATACTCAATCCCAAAGAAACCACCGTTGCTTACCGCTGTCCCGCGTGTGGTGCGGGCGTTATGAGCGCTGTAGGAATATTTGCGCTCAGCGCGGAAATGATCAAGCTCAAATGCACCTGCGGACAAAGCGAGATGAAGATCGTGTATAACCACGAGGATCAGATCAGACTTACCGTGCCCTGCATGTTCTGTCCCACACCGCACAGCTTTGTGGTCAATAAAAACGTGTTTTTCGGCAAGGACCTGTTCTCTTTGCAGTGCCCGTATTCGGACGTGAATATTGCTTGCATCGGCGAGACCAATCAGGTCAAGGCGGAGCTGGCGCGCACCGAGCTGGAGCTGTTGGATATGCTGGCTGAGAACGGCATTGAGGATCTGAGTGCTCTGCAGAGTGATGAAGAGCAAACGCTGACCGATCCGCAGATCTTTGATATTATCATGTTCGTTATCAACGATCTGGATGCCGAGGGCAAGATCTATTGTAAATGCCCGCCCAAGGAGCCGCTGCCCGACGGTGTGCTGCCGGGCGAGGAGGAGGGAAGATACGAGGCGCGTGTGCTGGAGGGTGGCATTCTGGTCACCTGCCGCGATTGCGGAGCTTCGCGCATCATCCCCACGGATTCGCTGCTGGGCGCACATGCGTTTTTGAATTGCGATAGCCTGAAGCTTGAATAACAAGATCCCCTTGCGGCATAGCCGCAAGGGGATCACTTTTTCAGACGGGCACGTTATCTGCAGCCGCCGCAGCCGCCACCGTAATTGTTGCCGCAGCCACCGCAGCAGTAGATGAGGATGATAGCAAGGATGATCAGCCAAACCCAGTTATCTTCAAACAGATTGCACAGACAGTTGTTCATAATAAACCTCCGAGAATGAAATAGCCTTAAGGCTTTGAAGCATTGCCGCTTCTCACTATCATTCTATGTCGAAGGCTTGGATGTGTTCCGACTTTTTGTCGGTGCTTGACGAAAAAAACGGACAGAGAAAGTGTTCTCTGTCCGCTTGTATTTTTAGTTGATCTTGACGGGCATGCCCAGTCTGTCGGACTCAAATGCAGCCTCCATGATCTTCATAACGAACATCATCTGCTCGTGGGTGACGATCTGCTGCTCCTCGCCGTCAATTGCCTTGACGAAGTTGCGGTAGAAGTCGTGCACGTCAGCTGCGGGCTGAGGAATGGACTTCTCGGTGATGGACTTTTCGTCTCTGGGAGCCATGGTCTTAGTCAGACCCGCTGCGGTCTGAATGGGCTTTGCGTCCTTGACAGACCAGTCGTGGCAATATACGATGCGGCAGGGCTGCAGCCAATCGGGGATCATGGCAGAGCCGTTGTTACCGGACATGTAGAAACGAGGCATATTGATAAAGTTGGAGGTGCCGACCTCTACGTGGCAGGTCAGGTCGCCCTCGTAGAACATATCCAGCTTAAAGCCGTCGTCAACCTCGTCGTTGGTGATGTGGTCACACTTGCACCAAACGCTCTCCAGCTTACGGTCGTCTACGATGTTCACGATCTGGTCGATCAGGTGCACGCCCCAGTCCAGCATCATGCCGCCGCCGTGCTCCTTTTGGCCTCTCCAGTCACCGGGGATGCCGCGAGAACCGTGAACGCGGGACTCCATGGAGTACACTCTGCCAAGGTCACCGCTGTGGTAAACGTCACGCATGACCAGAAATTCACCGTCCCAACGGCGGTTCTGGTGTACGGTAAAGCGTCTGTCATATTTCCGGGAAGCATCGATCATTTCCTGCAGATCTGCAGAGGAAAGCGTAACGGGCTTTTCCGAAATGACGTGCTTGCCTGCCTCCATAGCTGCAATTGCAAGAGGCTTGTGCATATCGTTGGGTACTGCAATCACGAGAAAATCGACTTCGGGGTCAGCCAGTACTGCTTCAAAAGAGGGATATGCGTAAATGCCGATCTCCTCAGCTGCTTTGTTGCGTTCGGGTTTAATATCGTAAACGCCCTTCAAATTGACAACGTCATTGCTTCTCTGGAAGTGGCAGTGCCAGCCGCCCATGCCGCCAAAGCCAATGACTACCGCATTTTTCTTTGCCATAATGTATCTCCTTTTTTATGCGTGTAAATAACTTTACAAGTGTATTATAAGACAAAAAATGCACATAAACAAGACAAAATTAGGTGTTTATCGGAATAATGTTGCTGTATTTTATCGTGCGAAAATATTTTTTGTGCACAGTGCAAGAAATTTTCAAAAGGCTCTTGTGAAAAACGCGAAAATCGGGTATAATAAGATGATTATTTATGTTTTGATGAGGAAGATTATGGCAAATAATGAGAGAATGAACAAGATCCGCAACTTCTCGATCATCGCGCACATTGACCACGGCAAGAGTACGCTGGCTGACAGAATTCTGGAAGCGACCAGCACGGTATCCAAGCGCGAGATGGAGGAGCAGCTGCTGGACAATATGGACCTGGAGCGCGAGAGAGGCATTACCATTAAGGCGCGTGCCGTCAAGCTGGATTATCATGCGCCCGACGGTCAGCATTACGTATACAATCTGATCGATACCCCCGGTCACGTAGACTTTAACTACGAGGTTTCCCGTTCCCTGAACGCTTGCGAGGGTGCGCTTTTGATCGTGGACGCTACGCAGGGTATTGAGGCACAGACCTTGGCAAATGCATACCTTGCGGTGGATGCGGGCTTGGAGATCGTGCCCGTGATCAATAAGATCGACCTGCCCAGCGCGAACATTGACCGCTGTGTGGAGGAGATCGAGGATATTATCGGCATTCCCGCAGAGGGCTGTCCTGCCGTATCTGCCAAAACGGGCTTGAATATTGAGCAGGTGCTGGAAGCGATTGCAGAGCAGATCCCTGCGCCCGAGGGGGATGAGTCGGCACCGCTGAAGGCGTTGATCTTTGACTCGTATTACGATAGCTACCTTGGCGTCGTGGTCAATATGCGCATCAAGGACGGCTGCATCAAGGCGGGTGACCGCATCCGTATGATGAGCAGCGGCAAGGAATTTGACGTGGTTGAGGTGGGCACGATGGAGCCCTTCGGCTTGCGCAAATGTGAGGCGCTGCGCGCGGGTGAGGTTGGATATCTGACCGCTTCCATCAAGTCGGTGGGAGACACGCGCGTGGGTGATACCGTGACCCTGGCAAACGATCCTGCGGACAGCCCGTTGCCCGGCTTTAAGGCTGCGCAGCCTATGGTATACGCAGGTATTTATCCTGCGGACGGTGCAAGATATCAGGATCTGCGCGAGTCCTTGGAAAAGCTGCGACTTAACGATGCGGCTTTGGAATTTGAGCCCGAGACCTCGATCGCGCTGGGCTTTGGCTTCCGCTGCGGCTTCCTTGGTCTTTTGCATATGGAAATTATTGAGGAGCGACTGGAAAGAGAATTCAATCTTGATCTGATCACCACCGCCCCCAGCGTTATCTACGAGCTGACCTTAAAAGACGGCACCAAGGTGCGCATTGATAATCCCTCCAACTATCCTTCTCCCGACGAGATCGCCGAGGCGCGTGAGCCTATCGTCAAGGCAAACATCATGACCCCTACCGAGTTTGTGGGCAATCTGATGGATCTGTGCCAGGACAGACGCGGCACGTTTATCGATATGAAGTACGTCGATCAGGACAGAGTCGAGCTGCACTACGAGCTGCCGCTTAACGAGATCATCTACGATTTCTTTGACGCGCTCAAGTCGCGCTCCCGCGGATATGCGTCCTTGGACTACGAGCTGGCGGGCTACGTGCCCTCAAAGCTCTGCAAGCTGGACTTTTTGCTCAACGGCGAGCAGGTGGACGCGCTTTCCTTTATCGTACACGAGGAAAAGGCGTACCCCAGAGCGCGTAAGATCGCTGAGCGACTCAAGGAAAACATCCCGCGCCAGCTCTTCGAGATCCCGATCCAGGCAGCCATCGGCTCCAAGATCATCGCGCGTGAGACGGTCAAGGCGATGCGCAAGGACGTGCTTGCCAAGTGCTACGGCGGTGATATTACCCGTAAAAAGAAGCTGCTGGAAAAGCAGAAGGAGGGCAAAAAGAGAATGCGCCAGCTGGGCTCGGTGCAGATCTCGCCCGAGGCGTTTATGGCTGTGCTCAAGCTGGGTGACGACGATTGACGCCATGAAAAAGCTGGGAATTTATTTGCATATACCGTTTTGTAAGAGCAAATGTCACTATTGTGACTTTTGCTCTTTTCCCAAAATGGGGGAAGATGACGTGCGCGCGTATTGCCGGACGCTGCAAAAGCAGATCAGGGATCAGGCGGATGCGTTTGCCGATTACAAGGTTGACACGGTCTATTTCGGCGGCGGCACGCCCACGTATCTGCCCTCGGAGCTGCTCTGCTCCTTGCTGGCGGAGATTTTTGCGTGCTTTGACGTGACCGCGGAAGCGGAGATTACGTCCGAGTGCAATCCCGCTACCGTAGATGAGGCGTACTTGACAGCCATGAGGCAGGCAGGCTTTAACCGCCTGAGCATCGGTGCGCAGAGCTTGCATGACGGTGAGCTGCAATTGTTGGGGCGTGCGCACACGGCACAGGATTTTCGCGCAACGGCCAAAATGGCGCGTGCGGCGGGCTTTGAGAATATCAGTGCTGATCTGATGTACGGCATTCCGGGGCAAACGCGCGAGAGCTTTGCCGCATCGCTGCGCGGCATTTGTGCGCTGGGCGTACAGCACGTTTCCGCTTATGCGCTCAAGATCGAGCAGGGCACACCCTTTTATAAAATGCGCCGCACGCTTGACCTGCCTGACGAGGATACGGTGGCGGATATGTACGAGGATGCTGTGGCGATTCTTGCCGAGCATGGGCTTTTGCGCTACGAGATCAGTAATTTTGCGCGTGTAGGGTATGAATCGCGCCACAATTTGAAATACTGGGAATATGGGGAATACCTCGGACTTGGCGCAGCGGCGCATTCCTTTATCGGCGGCAGGAGATACTGCTATGACGATATCCGCGCCTACATGCAGGGAGAGACTGTGGCATCCTATGCTGACCCCGATACGCCCACCGAGGCGCAGGATGAGTACGTGATGGTTGGCTTGCGCTTGGAAAAGGGAATCGACAAGGCGGCGTTTGCCGCGCGCTTTGGCAGGGCGTTTGATGCCGTTTACGGTGCACGGCTTGCGCCCTACGTCCGTGCGGGCTTTGTGCAGGATGGTCCCGAACGCTGCTGCTTTACCACCAAGGGCTTTTTGGTGTCCAATACGATTTTATCCGACGTACTGGATTTTGATTAAAATATCATTGACAAATTGCAAAAAATCGGGTACAATATAAGCAAGGGATGCAAATATTAGCGCATCCGTGCATATTATGACATAAACGAGGTATATAACATGGAAAACGAAAGAGAATTTTTTACGCTGACCGATGAGGACGGCAACGAGATCGAATTTGAGCTGATCGGAACCGTTGAGGTCGAGGGTGTTACCTATCATGCAATGATCCCCGCAGACCAGCAGGGCGAAGAGTTTTACGAGTACGTCATTCTCAAGACCGAAGAGGATGAGGATGGCGAGGAAATGCTCGTCACCATTGATGACGATGCTGAGTTTGACAAGATCGCCGATATCTTTGACGATATGTTCTCTGAGGAGATCGATCTGGATCAGTAATTGATCCCACTTAAAAAACATTCATCCTGCCGTGTGCGTGATGACGCCATGATTGGGACCTACAAGATGATTAAAGGAGCCTGAACCAAAGTGGTTTGCAGACCTCCCGTGCAAGAGTTTTCGGTTGACTTGTCCCGTGCTTGTGCGGACGTTGGGAGCAGTAAAGCGGAGATTGAGAAGGCACCGCCCTGGACGGCAGGGTTCAAAAACGTGGGTCACACGGCTCGGCGGGACTTTCTTGAGTTACAAAAATCGCGTATAACATCGTTGCTCCTCGAAAGCAGCTCGACGATCGTAAGATCGCCTTCGCTTTACTTTCTCCGGTGCGCCTTGTTCTACGCGATTTTTGTTAACTCAATTTAAGCCCCGCTCAACCGCTGCGGGGGCTGCTTTTTTGAGAGAACAATTGCTGTGCGTTTTCCCCGAGCGTGGAACGCGAAGCGGGATCTTTGAACGGTTTTCTCAATGTCTGTTTAGCCAAAGAACTTGATTTATGCAGATTTTCCCCCAAATCAATTGACAGAACCGATAAATGTGTGTTACAATATAAGTTGTACTTCATTTACGAAAGGAGAAGGGAATATGCGGGACAAAACGACCAAGCGCGTGCGTCGAGTAGCGTACGACGGCTTATTTGCCGCCCTTGCTTTTGGCTTTACGTATGTGGAATTCCTGCTGCCCATTGATTTGGGCAACGGCATCAAGCTGGGACTTGCCAACGTAGTAGCGTTGTTCGTGCTTTACCGCGTGGGACTTGCGGACGCCATAGCGGTCAATCTGGTACGCATCATACTTGCGGGCTTTTTGTTCAATGCGTCAGCTGTGCCGTACAGCTTAAGCGGTGCTGCGCTGTCCTTACTGGTCATGGTGCTTTTGAAAAAGACTGATCGCTTTTCTCCTACGGGTGTCAGTATCGCGGGAGCGGTGGCACACAATTTGGGACAAGTCATCTGCTCGGCTGTGCTGATGCGCACGACCGCGATCGCGTGGTATTTCTTTGTGCTTGTTGTCAGCGGTGTGATCAGCGGCTGCCTTGTCGGACTTTTGGCAGCGTGGATCATGCGCCGCTTTGAAAAGCACGTGAAGCTGTAAATAATCAGTTTGAGTATATAACATTTTCAGGTTTGAGTGAGGCTATTATGTATCGAATTATCAAAAGAGAACAGTTAGGTCCCGCCGTGGTTTCGATGGAGATCGAGGCGCCTGCCGTGGCAAAGCGCGCAAGGGCGGGACAATTTATCATCCTGCGCGTGGATGAAGAGGGAGAGCGCATCCCCTTGACCGTTGCGGGGTATGACCGTGCGGCAGGCACCGTGCGCATCATTTTTCAAGCCGTGGGTGCATCCACCATGCAGCTTGCTGCCAAGGTGCAGGGAGAATATATTGCGGATTTTGTCGGCCCTTTGGGCAAGCCTACCGAGGTTGAGGGCGTGGAGCGCGTTTGTGTAGTCGGCGGCGGCGTAGGCTGTGCCATTGCGCTGCCTGTGGTGCAGGCTTTGCATGAGGAGGGCTGCTACGTGCACGCCATTGCAGGATTTCGAAACAAGGATCTTGTGATTTTGGAGGATGAATTTGCCGCATCCTCGGATGCTTTGCAGATCGTGACCGACGACGGCTCTTACGGTGCACAAGACAATGTGACCATGCCGCTCAAGGCGCTTTTGGAGCGCGGCGAGCGCTTTGACCGTGTGATCGCTATCGGTCCTCTGATCATGATGAAATTCGTGGTGGAAGCCGTGCGTCCGTATGATATTCCCGTGGTGGTTTCCATGAACCCCATTATGATCGACGGTACGGGCATGTGCGGCGGCTGCCGTCTGACGGTGGGCGGTAAGACCAAGTTTGCGTGTGTGGACGGCCCCGAGTTTGACGGCTACGCCGTGGAATTTGACGAGGCGATGTCCCGCGGTAATATGTACCGCGATTTTGAGGCGCATGCAAGGGAAGCGGCATGCAACCTGCTTGCAAAGGAGGTTGAGTGATATGGCAAAGGTCAACACTTCTCCCATAAAAAATCCCATGCCCATGCAGGATCCCGTGCTGCGTGCCCGCAATTTTGACGAGGTGACGCTGGGGTATGACGAGCAGACCGCGCTTGCCGAGGCAATGCGCTGCCTGGGATGTAAAAACAGCCCCTGTGTTTCGGGCTGCCCCGTCGGGGTAGATATCCCCGCATTTATCGCCAAGGTCAAGGAAGGCGATTTTGAGGGTGCGTACGAGGTCATTTCGCGCCAATCCTCTCTGCCCGCTGTTTGCGGACGCGTTTGCCCGCAGGAAACACAATGCGAGGCAAAATGCGTGCGCGGCATTAAGGGCGAGCCTGTCGGCATTGGTCGCCTTGAACGTTTTGTTGCCGATTGGCATAATACTTACAATCAGAGCGAGGTGACAAAGCCGCAGCCGAACGGACACCGCGTCGCGGTGGTGGGCTCGGGGCCTGCGGGACTTGCCTGCGCAGGTGATCTTGCCAAGTCGGGGTATGAGGTGACCGTGTTTGAGGCGCTGCACGTGGCGGGTGGCGTACTGATGTACGGCATTCCCGAATTCCGTCTGCCCAAGAAAATCGTGCAAAGGGAAGTGGAAACGCTGCGCGCGCTGGGTGTCAGGATCGAAACCAACGTTGTTGTGGGCAGAACCATGGACGTTTCCGATCTGTTTGACGAGGGCTTTGAAGCGGTCTTTATCGGCTCGGGCGCGGGCTTGCCAAGCTTTATGGGTATTCCCGGTGAATCGCTCAAGGGCGTTTACAGCGCAAACGAATATCTGACCCGCAGCAATCTCATGAAAGCATACAGAGCTGACAGCACCACGCCCATCCTGCGCGCGCGTCGCGTGGCGGTGGTTGGCGGCGGCAACGTTGCCATGGATGCGGCACGTACCGCGCTGCGTCTGGGTGCTGAGAAGGTATATATCGTCTACCGCCGTTCCATGGAGGAGCTGCCCTCGCGCCGCGAGGAGGTTGAGCACGCTATGGAGGAGGGCGTGGAGTTTTTGCTTTTGCAAAGCCCCACCAAGATCCACGGCTACGTCAATCCCGAAGATCCACGCGACCCGCACAACGGCTTTGTGGACGGCATGACGTGCATCCGCATGGAGTTGGGTGAGCCCGATGAACACGGCAGACGAAAGCCCCTGCCCGTCCCGGGCTCGGAGTACCGCCTTGACGTGGATTGCGTGATCATGGCGATCGGTACAACGCCTAATCCCTTGCTGACCTCTACGACAAAGGGGCTTGAAACCAACAAGCGAGGCTGTATTATCACAGAGGAGCAAACAGGGCACACCACGCTTGCGGGCGTATGGGCGGGCGGCGATGCCGTGACGGGTGCTGCTACTGTTATTCTTGCAATGGGTGCAGGAAAACTTGCTGCAAAATCCATTGATGAGAGCATTCGTGGCGAAAAAGCGTAAAAATTTGCAAGAAAAATAAAAAAAGTTGCAAAAACCTATTGCATTCTGTTGCATGCTGGTGTATAATATTCCCATATTATTTTTGTAGAAACCCATCTGTAAAGGAGATTTTACTATGTCTTACGTTGACGAGATTATTGACAAAGTGATTGCCCAGAATCCCGGTGAGCCCGAGTTCCATCAGACTGTCAAGGAAGTGCTTGACTCTCTGCGCCCCGTGGTTGAGGCAAATGAAGCAAAATACCGCAGAGAAGCACTGCTTGAGCGCATGGTCATTCCGGAGCGTATCATTATGTTCCGCGTACCGTGGGTAGACGATAAGGGTCAGGCGCAGGTCAACACCGGTTACCGCGTACAGTTTAACGGCGCAATCGGTCCTTACAAGGGCGGCCTCCGTTTCCATCCTTCCGTAAACCTTTCCATTATTAAGTTCTTAGGCTTTGAGCAGACCTTCAAGAACTCTCTGACCGGCCTTCCCATGGGCGGCGGCAAGGGTGGCTCCGACTTTGACCCCAGAGGCAAGAGCGACCGCGAGATCATGGCATTCTGCCAGAGCTTTATGTCTGAGCTGTTCCGTCACGTAGGCCCCGATACCGACGTTCCCGCAGGTGATATCGGCGTAGGCGCACGTGAGGTTGGTTATATGTACGGTCAGTACAAGAGACTGGTCAACCGCTACGAGGGCGTGCTGACGGGCAAGGGCCGCGCATACGGCGGTTCTCTCATCCGTCCCGAAGCAACCGGCTACGGCGCAGTTTACTACACCGTTGAAATGCTGGGCTACCTGGGCGAGGACATCAAGGGCAAGACCTTTGCTGTTTCCGGCTTTGGTAACGTGGCTTGGGGTACTGTCAAGAAGGTCACCGAGCTTGGCGGTAAGGTTGTCACCATTTCGGGTCCCGACGGCTACGTATATGATCCCGACGGCATTTGCACCGAGGAAAAGATCAATTATATGCTTGAAATGCGTGCATCCGGCAGAGATAAGGTGCAGGATTACGCAGATAAGTTCGGCGTACAGTTCTTTGCAGGCAAGCGTCCCTGGGAGCAGAAGGTGGATATCGTCATGCCTTGCGCTACCCAGAACGAGGTCAACCTGGACAATGCAAAGGACATCGTTGCAAACGGTGTCAAGTATTACGTTGAGGTTTCCAACATGCCCACCACCGCAGAGGCGTTTGAGTACCTCAAGGAAAACGGCGTGGTTGTTGCTCCCTCCAAGGCAGTCAACGCAGGCGGCGTAGCAGTTTCGGGCTTGGAAATGAGCCAGAACTCCATGCGCTACTCCTGGACGGCTGAAGAGGTTGACGCTAAGCTGCATCAGATCATGTCGGATATCTTCAAGAACTCCGTTGCCGCTGCCAACAAGTACGGCATGGGCGACGACCTGGTTGCAGGTGCAAACATCGCGGGCTTTGAAAAGGTCGCAGATGCTATGCTGGCACAGGGATTGGTCTAAAATACATAAAAAAGCAAAAGGAAACGGTGCGAGCCGTTTCCTTTTTTGACGTTAGTTGAGGCTGAAATCGGGCGATCGCTGATCGCCCCTACGGCGTATCCGTTGAGGATTTGGTATTGTGAAACCCCAACGTACACAGTCGTAGGGGCTGACGTCCTCGACAGCCCGTCCTGCAAAAACTATCTTATTGCAATGTAATAACTTCTTGGTTCATGCCCGGTGCGTCGAGGACGTCGCACCCTACAGACGGACGGATTTCTTGATCTTCCCATCGCATATCGAATGCAACTTTTGCAGGCGGCGTGTCAGAAACCTGTGCCGATCCCTGACTCGGGATGACACTTGGAGGATACGCGCTTCAACCCTTGACACACCATCCGTTTGGTGCTATAATATATCTTGGAAATTTGTGTGAAAGGGGGAGGACAAATGCTTGAAAATGAGTACCGAAGCCTGACCTTGCGCCTGGGTGCTGCGCTGCTTTTTATGCTGCTGCTTTTGCAGGTGCTGATGACGGTGCTTGGCTTTATGCAGCCGCTGCTTGAGGCTAATTTGACCGAAAAAGCTGCCGATATTGTATATTGGAGCTTGTTTGATCTGTTTTATATGCTGGCATTTATGCTTCCCGTCCCTTTCTTTATGCTGATCTCGGGCAAACAGCAGAGAGCACCCATCCGCTTTGACGTGCGTTTTCCGCGCCGCTTTGTGCTCATGGCGGTTGCATCGATTGGCTTGACCTTGGCGGCAGGACGGCTCAATGCCTTGCTGGTCGCGCCCTTTGCAGGAGCGGATGCACGCACGGAAATGATCCTTGATATGGTCGGCTCCGACAAGGGGTATATGGTGGTGTTGGCGTTTGTGATGATCGTCATCGTACCTGCATTTTGCGAGGAATTTTTGTTTCGCGGGCTGGTGCTGGATAGCCTGCTGCCTTATGGCAGGGCCGTTGCCGTCATTGGCAGTGCGCTGCTGTTTGCCGCCATGCATCAAAGCTTTGGGCAGTTTTTGTATTCTGCCGTGGCGGGTATTTTTATGGGGCTTTTGTACGCCGAGAGCCGCTCGATTCTGCCTTCAACCTTGGTGCATCTGCTCTATAACCTGCTTTCCTTTGTGCAAGTGGTCTTATATGCGCGCATTCCAGACCAGACCACGGCAGGCAGGGTAACGCTTTGTGTGGATCTTACGGTCATAGGCGCGGGCATTGTTTGTGTCGCCCTTTTGATGCTGCTGTCGGGGCGAAGAAGGAAAGCGTCCAAGCAGGATGAGAGGCTGCTTGCCGGGAGTGATCTGTCGGTGCAGATCGGTGAGCTGCCGCGCGGTATTGCCGTGCGCAGATTTCTTTCACCTTCGGTGACCGTATATTTTGTGATCTGCCTTTTGGTAGCTATGGGGGAAATGATTGTATGAATGATATGGAATTTATGGAGCAAGCATTGGAGCTTGCCAAAGCAGGGGCGTCTTTGGGTGAAGTGCCTGTAGGTGCCGTAGTGGTCAAGGACGGAGCACTCATTGCGCAGGCGCACAATGAGCGCGAGATTTTGCCGGACGCTACCGCGCATGCCGAGGTGCTTGCCATTCGCCGCGCGTGTGCCGCACTTGGCACAAATCGCTTGACGGGCTGCACCCTCTACGTTACGCTGGAGCCCTGTCCCATGTGCGCCGGCGCCCTGGCGGCTGCCAGAGTGGATCGCGTGGTGTTCGGTGCATTCGACGCGCGCGGCGGTGCGTGCGGCAGCATGATGCGCATTCAAAAATATCCGCTGTTCTATATGCCGGTATTTGAGGGCGGTGTGATGGAGCGCGAATGCAGCGAGATATTGACCGCATTTTTTAAGCAAAAACGTTGACGAGGAGAGATAGCATGATCTTAATTCTTGCCGAAAAGCCAAGCCTTGGCAGAAATATTGCCGCTGCCATTGAGCAGATACCGGGAAACGCGCGCATGTCACGCCGTGACGGCTACTTGGAGGGCAACGGGTATCTCGTTTCCTGGGCGTTTGGTCATTTGTTCTCGCTTGCCGACGTGGAATATTACAATCCCTCTCCCGACGGACGCTGGAGTATGGAGAATTTGCCTTGCTTTCCCGAACGGTTTCATTTTGAGCTGCGAAAGGGAAGCGATAAGCAGGTGGACGGCGGTGTGGTCAAGCAGTTTGAAACCATTCGCGCGCTGTGCAACCGCCCCGACGTGGATACCGTGGTCAATGCGGGTGACGCAGACCGCGAGGGAGAGATCATCATTCGTCTGTGCATTGCGCACGCCATGAGCGAGCCCAAGGCGCAGAAAAGACTGTGGCTGCCCGACCAGACCCCTGAAACGGTGATTGCCGCACTTGCGGATCTCAAGGATGCCTCGGGCTACGATAACCTTGCGGGGGAGGGCTTTGCCCGTACGTATATCGACTGGCTGTACGGCGTCAATCTGACCCGCTACGCCACGCTCAAATGCGGCTCACTGATGCGCGTCGGACGCGTCATCGTGCCCATCGTGCGTGCCATTTACGAGAGAGATATGGCGATCAAGAACTTCGTGCCGGGCAAATATTGCGTCATTGCCAGCAAGGAAAAGACGAACGGCGAGGTGGTTGAGCTTGTAGGCAAGACCAAATTTATGCCTGAGGAATACCACAAGGCAGAGCAGCTGTGCGCGGCTTATAACGCAGCCGACGCGGTGGTGACGAGCGTCAAGCGCAAAAAGGACACCATCATGCCCGGCAAGCTGTATTCGCTTTCCAAGCTGCAGAGCACGCTTGCAAAGAAATATAAAATGCCCATGAAGGATAGCCTGGAGATCGTGCAAAGGCTTTACGAGCAGGGGTATCTGACCTATCCCCGTACCAACTCGGAATACATGGCGACTGCAGAGAAGGACAAGGTCAAAAAGATCCTCGGCGGTATTGCCAAGATCGGCTACCCCGTGACCTTCAAGGACAGCAAAAAGATTTTTGACGACTCCAAGATCGAGTCGCACTCGGCAATCACGCCGACCTATAAGATCCCCGAAAAGGGCAGATTGAGCGAAGCGGAAAATCAGGTGTATTCCACCGTGTTCCGCCGCTTCGTGGCGGTGTTCTGCGCCAAGGATTGCCTTGCGGAGCGCACCGAAATTACGGTCAAGGTAGGCGACTATGAGGAGTTTTCGCTCAAGGGAACGGTTATCATCGAGCCGGGCTGGATGAAATACGACGACGGCGGCATGAAGGATAAGGTGCTGCCCAGACTTGAAAAGGGCGATAAGGTCAATCATATTTTCAAGCCCACCGAAAAAGAAACCACACCGCCCAAGCACTATACCACCGAAACGCTTTTGAACTATCTCAAAAACCCCTTCCGCGAGGAAAAGGCTGCGGACGACGAGCAGGCTGCGCAAATGGCGGACAGCGTGGGAGCAAACGACGTTGCCGAGTACAAGGCAATGCTGGAGGGCGTGGAGCTGGGCACAGAGGCAACGCGCACGGGTATCATTGATAACGCGCGCAATTCGGGCTATATCCAGCTCAAAAAGGACGTGTACACCATTCTGCCCGGCGGCATTTACTTGGTGGAATCCTTGGATCGCATGGGTATTGGTATGGATAAATACAAGACCTGCGAAATGGGTAAGGCGCTCAAGCAGGTGTTCCGCGGACAGGCGACGCAGACAGATGCGGTCGCGCTTGCCGAGCGTGAGATTGGCGAGATCTTCCGCGCCCAGCACCAAGGGCAGGGAGGCGATAACGATATTGGCATGTTTGGTGACCATATTGCCCAGTGTCCCATGTGCGGCAAGGAGATTTTCCGCGGCAAATACGGCTACGTATGCGCGGGATACAAGGAGGGCTGTCCGTTCCAGATCAAGACCTACATCTGCGGCAAAACGATCTCGATCACGCTGGCAAAGCAGCTGATCGAAACGGGAGAGACCGACGTGCTGGAAGGATTTGTGTCACAAAAATCGGGCAAGGCTTTTTCCGCAAAGCTCAAAATGAGCGAGGGCAAAACTACCTTTGTCTTTGCTGACACGCCGCGCCCACAGCGTAACAATGCCCCCGGTGGCGGCGGTACGTGGGCTGACCCCGCGCAGGAGTTCCCGCCTATTCCCGATGAACCGCCTGCTTGGTTATAAAGCCTCCCTCGCGAGGAGCATGACATCAATTTAGATTATACCTCTACGGACAACAAAACGCTATGTGCGCACGCTGCAAAGGCTACCCCCGAGGGGGAGCTCCCGACGCAGTCGGGTGAGGGGGAGTTACGGGCTAAACGGCACAGTTGCCCGTTCGGGTATAATAATTCAAACCGTAACTCTCGCATTCCCCTTCAGTCGCCTGCGGCGCCAGCTTCTCGCTGCGGCTCGGTCACACTCGCGTTCTGACATGCCACCGGCATGTCATTCATTACGCTCGTGCCGCTTCGCTACCCCCGGGGGACGCCTCTGTAACGCACATCCGTATCGTTTTGTCATCCATATCAAATTTGTCAACCCTTTGTCAGGAGTACGTATTATGTCTATCATCTTAATCGGCATGCCCTCGTGCGGCAAGAGCACGCTTGGGGTATTGCTTGCCAAAAAGCTCGGTATGGAATTTATCGATTCCGACCTGCTGATCCAAAAGAAACATCAAAAGCTGCTGCATGAGCTGATCAAGGAGCACGGAAACGACGGCTTTTTGGAGATCGAGTCCGAGGTCAACTGCTCCATGACCGAGCAAAATGCCGTGATCGCCACGGGCGGCAGCGCGGTATACAGCGAGGCAGCGATGCGCCATTTTGCCACCATCGGCAAGATCGTGTATATCCATATTTCCTACGAGGAAATGGAAGCGCGCCTGGGTGACTTTGCCCACCGCGGCGTGGTCATGCCCGAAGGGTATACCCTGCGCGACCTTTATAACGAGCGCGCGGCACTTTACGAAAAATACGCCCACGTCACGGTTTCGGGCGAAGGCGGTATGACCAAAGCGATCGAGAGGATCTCGACGGAAATATAAGAACCGTAGGGCGGGGCTTTACGTCCCGCTGCTTTCGTTTTGTAGGGACAGGCGTCCTCGACTGTCCGAAAACCACAGAATAATGTAGGGACAGGCGTCCTCGACTGTCCGAAAATCACAGAATAATGTAGGGACAGGCGTCCTCGACTGTCCGAAAATCACACAATAAATAAAAGCAAGCCATGTATTTTTACGGCTTGCTTTTGTGCTTTATATGATATTTTTCCCCGCACGGATTTTTCCGTGCGGGGCATTGTGTTTTATTCCTCAAACTGGCTGTAATACAGCTTTGCATACAGCCCATTCTGTTCAAGCAGCGACTCGTGCGTGCCGCGCTCCACGATGTTGCCGTCCTGCATGACTAAGATGAGGTCGGCATTTTTGATGGTGGAGAGGCGGTGCGCTACGATAAACGAGGTGCGCCCCTGCATCATTTCGGCAAACGCACTCTGAATCTTTAGCTCGGTACGCGTGTCGATGGACGAGGTTGCCTCGTCAAGGATCAGCATAGGCGGCAGGCGCAGCATGACGCGTGCGATGCACAGGAGCTGTCGCTGTCCCTGAGAGAGCGTGTCGTTGTCGCCGCCGATCACGGTATCATAGCCGTTTGGCAAGCGGCGAATGAAGGAGTGTGCGTGGCACGCCTTGGCGGCTGCTACGATCTGCTCGTCGGTCGCATCGGGATGGCCGAGCGCAATATTGGCGCGCACGGTATCGTGCTTGAGATGTGTGTCCTGCAGCACCATGCCGATGTTTTGTCGCAGGCTGTGACGCGTGATGCGCCGCGTGGGCGTGCCGTCCACCTTGATGTCGCCCTCGGTGGTATCGTAGAAGCGCATAAGCAGGTTGATCAGCGTGGTTTTGCCGCAGCCGGTAGGGCCAACAATGGCAACGCGCTGTCCTTCCTTGATATCCAAGGATAGGTTCTCTATCAAGGGGCGGTCGGGGGTATAGGAGAAGCTGACATGGTCAAACGCGACCTCGCCGCGTGCCTTGTGCAGCACGTGCGCGTCGGGGGCATCGGGCGTTTCCGGTTCGGTGTCGATCAGCTCAAACAGTCTGCCCGCGCAGGTCAGTGCGTTTTGCAGCTCGGTGATCACGCCCGAGATCTCGTTGAAGGGCTTGGTGTATTGGTTGGCATAGGAAAGAAAACAGGAGAGCTGACCCACGCTGAGTGATGCGCCGCCCGTGGCAATCGCCATCAGAGCACCCACCAGCACCACGCCCGCGTACACGAGATTGTTGACAAAGCGGGTGGAGGGGTTGGTCAGGGAAGAGAAGAAGGTTGCCTTTTGCGAAATTGCGGCAAGACGCGCGTTGACTGCGTCAAAGTCTGCAAGCGCCTCGTCACCGCGGTTAAAGGCTGTCACAAGCTTGTGGTTGCCAAGCATTTCGTCCACAAGCGCGGTCTGCTCGGCGCGGGTTTTGGACTGATTTTTGAAGTAGGTGTGCGTCTTTTTGGTGATAAATGCTGCCACGAACAAGGAAAGCGGTGTGACCAGCACCACCACCAGCGCAATGCCCGGATGCACCGTGAACATGATCAACAGTGTGCCGAGAATGGTCAGAATACCGGTAAAGAACTGCGAAAAGCCGAGCAGCAAGCCGTCTGTTACGGCATCGGCGTCGGAAATGACGCGGCTGACCGTGTCGCCCACGGGCTTTGCGTCAAGATAGGCAAGCGGCAGCACCTGCACGCGCTCAAAGGCGTCTTGGCGCAGCCTGCGCACGATGCCGAACGCAATGCGGTTGTTGCACACGTTCATCAGCCATTGCAGCAGCGCGGTCACGCCTGTGGCAAGGCAAATGAGCACTAAAATAGCGGGAATGGTGTTAAGCTGCTCGGCAGTTACACCAAAGGGCTGTGCGAGCCTGCAAAGCAGAGCGAACGTGCCGCGCTCGGCAAAGGTTTGATCGCCGGCAAGCAGGTCAATGGCGTCACCCGTCAGCACGGGAATGCACAAGGTCAGCACCACCGAAACGGCAGCAAAGACCAAGGAAAGCAGGAGCAAAAGGCGATAATGCTTTAAGTATTTGAGTACGCGGAGGATGGTTTTGGTTTTCATGCGCCCTGTCCTCCTTTGAACTGAGAATCATAGATCTCGCGGTAGACCGCGCAAGAAGACAGCAGAGCGTCGTGCGTGCCCTGACCCACCAAGGCACCGTCCTCCAGTACCAGAATCAGATCCGCGTGCGCGATGGATGCGGTGCGCTGGGAAACGATAAAGGTGGTGGGACTATGCGGCAGCGATTTGAGCGCGCGGCGCAACGCGGCGTCAGTGGCAAAGTCCAAGGCACTTGCGCTGTCGTCCAATATCAGCACGGGGGACTGCGCAACCAAAGCGCGCGCCACGGTCAGCCTTTGACGCTGACCGCCCGAGAAATTCGAGCCGTTTTGCGTCACGGGTGCGTCCAAGCCCTCGGGCTTTTGCTCTACGAATTCTTTTGCCTGCGCAGCATCGAGTGCTGCCCATAATTGCTCGTCGGTAGCATTCTCATTGCCCCAAAGCAGGTTGGAGCGCACCGTACCGCTGACAAGCACCGCCTTTTGCGGCACGGTGACCACCGCTTCACGCAAGGTGACGGGATCGTAGGTCTTTACGTCCTTGCCGTCCACGAAAACGTGTCCCTCGGTCGCGTCGTAAAAGCGGGGAATCAGGTTGACAAGCGAGGATTTGCCCGAGCCGGTACCGCCGATGATGCCCACGGTCATGCCGGGTTTTACCGAAAAGCTGACGTTTTGCAGCGAGGGTGCGCCCGCACCCTGGTAGGTCAGCGTCACGTCCTCAAAGCAAACGCTGCTGCCGTCTGCCTTGTCGGGGGCAGGAGTGCCCTCGGTCATGCCGACTTCTGTGTCCAAAACGGATTGGATGCGCCCGCCGCAGGCAACTGCCTTTGTAATGGTGATGATAGTGTTGGCAAGCTTGACAAGCTCGACCAAGATCTGCGACATGTAGCTGACCAGCGCGATCAGCTCACCGCGCGTCACTCCCTCGGGCAGCCCGAATTGCATAGAGCCAAACCACACAAGTGCCACGATGCCACCGTTGACCAATATGAAGGTCAGGGGATTCATCATTGCGGTAATGCGGCCGACAAAATTCTGCAGCGCGGTCTGTGCTCTGTTGATTTCTCTGAACTCCTCCACCTCGCGCTGCTGCATGGAAAAGGCACGTACTACACGCACGCCGCGCAAGGTTTCGCGTGTCTTGCCCGTGACGGCATCCAGTCGCGCTTGCACCTTTTTGTAAAGCGGAATGCCTGCTAAAATGATGGTGAACACCACCAAGGAGAGCAGGGGAATGATCACGGCAAAGATCCAAGCAAGGCTGGGCTTGACGAAAAACGCCATGATCATGGCACCGAACACAATGACGGGCGAGCGCAAAAGCAGGCGCAATGCCAAGTTAATGCCGGTTTGTATTTGATTGGTGTCGCTGGTCATACGGGTGACCATGGCAGCCGTGCCCATTTTGTCGGTCTGCTCGTGGGAAAAGCCCTGCAGATGCGCAAACAGATCATGGCGCAGCTTGGCGGCGCTGCCCACAGCCGCGCGTGCGGCAAAGTATTGCGCCACCAGCGTGCAGGAAAGTCCCACCGCGGCAAGCAGCACCAAAAGCCCGAACATGCGCCACACGTAAGAAGTATCGCCCGACGCAATGCCC
>JAGBXH010000431.1 GCA_017629395.1 Clostridia bacterium
CCGTTACCGTTGCACAGACCGAGATCGCAGCAAAGGGTCACACCTACGGCGATTGGGTAACCGTCAAGGAGCCCACCGCGACCGAGGACGGCTTGAAGGAAAAGACCTGCTCGGCATGCGGCGACAAGATCACCGAGGCAATTCCCGCAACCGGCGAGGAAGTTACCACTCCCGAGGAAGTCACTACTCCCGAAGAGGTTACCACTCCTGAGGAAGTTACCACTCCCGAGGAAGCTACCACTCCCGAAGAAGTTACCACTCCCGAGGAAGTCACTACTCCCGAAGAAGTGACCACCCCTGAGGAAGTTCCCACCACGGAGGAGAGCACTCCCGAGGTAATCACCAAGGAAGAGGCAACCACCGAGGAGGAAAAGGACAGCTGCCGAGGCGTTGTTGGCGCAGGCGCGATCCTTGCAATCCTTGCTCTTGGCGCATGCGTAGTGGCTAAGAAGAAGGAAGACTAAAAAACAAATCCGTGTGTCATCGGGCACGCAAACATACAAATCAACCGCCCCCGATTGCTCGGGGGCGGTACTTTATCCGGTTCAGTGAAGTCGGTTTGCAAATCAATGTGCATGAAAGTGCCATGTATATCAATATGGGATTGATAAGAGCATACGACTCCCGATTTTTGATCTGAGTGACGACTATCTCACCATTTCCGGTTTTTTTCTCATCCGCCTGCACTCCGCGGGCGTGATCCCGTAGCATTTCTTGAATATCCGATAGAACGTAGAGTAATCCTTGAATCCGCAGGATAATGCCACGTCGCCTGCATGAGCGCCGCTGATCAGCATATCGCAGGCGCGATCGAGGCGGACATGCAGCACGTATCGCCAAAGCGAAACATCCAATTGCTGCTTGAACAGTGTGTTGACGTGTACGGCACTGTAGTGAAATTGCTCGCGTACAAAGGAAAGATCCTCAATAACAGCATAGTGTGTGGCGACGTATTCCGAGATTTCATCCACTAACGTGCTTTTGGGCGTGGGCTTAGCAGTACGTATGGGAAGATGGGGGGTGACAGGCGTGCCGTACTGATCGATCTCGATCAGCGCAGGGCGTAATATGCGGTAAAAATCCTCGCGCACGCGCTCTCCGCGCACCTGGCAAAGTCTGTTCAACGTTGCTTGCAGATACGCAAAGCTTTCACGCCCCAGCATGCGCAGATTACTTGCACCTTGTGGGTGCTCGTCAAACAAGTGATTCATGCAATCCGTCATCTCACGGTCACGGGGAAGATGATCGGGGGTGAATTGCACGTACAGATACGCCAGCGGCTGCCCAGACTTGACCAGCAATCTATGAGGCTCGTTCGGTGAGAACAGCATGACCGAGCCACGGGGCGCGGTGAACGTATTGTCTGCCACCTCGAATTCGCATGCTCCGGAAAGTGGCAAAAACAGCTCGTACGAGCCGTGGGAATGGGCGGGATAGTTCTCGGGTGTGGGATTTGCATCCTCGCGCTTGTTCGCGCAGATACCGATATATTCCATATATGCCTCCGTGCAAAAATGGTTATTATGGTCATTATAGCACAAAATCATCGGATTTGCAATATTTTCGGTTTATAATTATCATAGAAAATACAATTTTAATTTGCTATAATAATAGTATCGGTAATTGAAATATTACCTTAAATCATAAGTGTTCATGGAGGAAATACAATGAAACGCATCAATATGATAGCGGTATGTCTGGCGTGTCTTTTGGCGGCTTGTACGCTGAGTGCATGTACCGATACGCAAAAGGAACAGGAAACGACTGCAGAGTCTATAGAGCAGGTGACGCAGGTGACCACGCAAGAGGAAACAACAGAGGATTATACAGAGCAGCAAACGACGGAACCCGAAAGCACGCAAGAGGAGACCGAAACCGAGAGCCAAGCACTCTCGCGCGAGGATTGGGACAAGGACGACCCTGCAAATCCCTATTACAATCTGATCGAGGTGGGCACGTCGTATGACGGTAAAACACCCTGCTACGACGGCAGGTACGATTTTGGCTATCCCATATGTCACGTAGAGGATGGCACCAAGTTCAACAGCCTGCAGGATGCCGTGGATTATCTTGCCCAAGAGTGCGGCGGGCGCATCTATATGGAAGCCGCACCCGACGTGTGCCTGAAGGTGGATATTCCCGATGACGGCAATTTTTACCGCATTGCATATTGGTGGCTCAACTGCGATTTCGTGATGGATTTCGGTGTTATCTACGATGATCAAAACGAGCAGAACGGCGTGGTCGGCTATGCGTATTATTCCGATCTGTACGAGCTGGATGTCATTCCGGGTCTTGAGGGCACGTACGTATGGGTGCTCAACGATACCTACGGTCTGATGCCGGGATATTATAAAATGACGGTCAGCGAGACCTCGCCCGAGCTGTATTATGATTACGAGCTGGTCGCTATGCTGGACGAGTGGCCGGGCTTGCCCTTGGGAGAGAAGCTGCCCGAATAAGTAAAAAAACGACGATTGGGAGGTTCTTATGAAACGCTACGAAAGAATATGCAGCTTGCTGCTGGCTATGCTGTTGCTGCTTGGCGCGTTTGCCGCGTGTAAAGATCAGCCCACGCCCGAGCAGGGAAGCACGGAAGACACGACCACGACCGAGGCAGAAACGCTGCCCGAGCGTGATCCCATTACCTATACCTTTGAGGACGGCATTCTCGATGAGGTCGTAGACGATAAGCCCATCGAAGAAAAGCCGGATGAGCATTACGAGTACGTACAGGATTTTTCCGCAGCGATAGGCGGAAACGATCCCGATTGGTATCTCAACGAAATGGCGGATATTTCGGATGGCAACCTGACAGCCTACAACAATCAGCACCCCTACCTTGCCCTCAAGAAAAAGGCAAAGGCGGAATTGGTGACGCTCTGCGTGGATCTGCAGGCAAACAGACCGGGGGCGATGCCCAACGACTCGGCTTATATTGCCCTGCGCCTTCCCGCATACGATAATCAGTTCGCTGCCGTGGGACAAAACGGCATCTGGCTGGCTTTTCAATGCGGCAAGGTCGGCATTATCAACACCTGGCCGAGTATTACCTTCTTTGATTGCGGTGTAGACTTTACCAAGACACAGCAAGTCATCGTAGAGGACAACCAAAAGGATAACGTGATCTCGGTCTACGTACAGGAAAATGATACCAAGGAATTGGTTTTCAAGGTGGAGATCAGGGATAATAAGAATGTGACCGTGACCGACAAAAGCGGTGCCCCCAAGATCACCTCCAAGCTTGGCTACGATATTCCTGCAAGCGGCTTCATGGCTTTGTGGGCGCATCAGGATAACGGCGGTGTGGTGTTTGATAACCTGAAGGTCAACTGGACGGTACCCGGTAATCCCACGATGACCAAGACAAGCAGCTATGCGCAAGATTTCAATGCCTCCATTGCGGGCGACGAGCATTGGAGCCACAACGCGACGGCGGTCTTTGAGGATGGCATGGTAGTAGGCACGAATGAGCATTGCTACCTGGATATGACGCGTCGCGTGCGCGCAGATAAGGTTTACGTGGAGCTGGATATGCTGGCAGACCGAAAGGGAACGGTGGACAACGTAGCCTCTTACGTAGGCTTGCGCGTTACGGAGCGGGATCAGTTCCGCGCCACGGGTCCCGATGGTATCTGGCTTGCATTCCATGATAATAAGATCGGTCTGATCACGGGCTGGCCCGGAACAAAGATGTACGTTTCGGAATTTTCGTTTGCTTCTATGCGCCACGTACTGATTGAGGACGATACCGTCAATAACGTCATTACCGTGTATATCAAGGAAGGCGGAGAAAGTCAGCTTGTTTGTCGATTTGTCATTCAGAACGAGCATGACGTCAAGGTGTATGACAACAAGGGAAACCAAAAGATCACCCATACCTTGGGGCATGATCTGAACAGAGATGGCTTTATCTGCTTCTGGGCACCTGCAGGAAACATGGGTAAGAGTGCCTTTGACAATATTGAAATCCGTTGGGACGAAAAGGTGAGAGCGGAATACACCCCCACCGACCCCGAAACGCTGCAGGATCTTTACAGCGACACGTGGGTGGGTATGGACGATGAAAACCGTTTGGTAGCCGACGGAGCAGATGACGTGGATGATAAGCTGGTGGGCATGTTCTATCAGATCTGGCACGTACAGACGGGCACGACCTATCCCGACCAGATCCTGTACGATCATCACGCAATTTATCAAGAGGGCGGTCATGCCGCCGTCAAGGAAGCCTATGGTAAGGGCCCCGTCGGTTGGGGACACTACTGGGGGCAGCCCTATTTTGGCTACTATCTGACCAACGACCAATGGGTCATCCGCAAGCATGCTTCCATGCTCTGCGATATCGGCGTGGACTTTATTTATCTGGACGTCACCAACGGCAATCCTCTGACCACCTCTTATATGGCGATCTTCAAGGAATATAAGGCAATGCGTGAGATGGGCATGGATACGCCCGACATCTGCTTCTTCATGGCGGATAACGCTGATCTGAATCCGCGCGTGTTTGAGGATATCTGGGATAACATCTACTCCACGGGGCAGTACAGCGATCTGTACGTCATGTATAAGGGTAAGCCCCTGCTGCTTGGCAACGTAGAAAAGATTGAGGACAAGGAAGCCCTTGAAACCTTTACCATCCGTCGCTGCTGGGCGTTGCGTGAAAACGTCAATAAGGGCAGGGACATGTGGACTTGGATGCATGAAACCAGTCAGCCTATCTCCACCAATACCGAAACTGGCGAGAAGGAGGAGATCTCCATTTCTGCAGCCATTCTTGCCAACCTTGGCATGGGACGCAGCAATCAGAACCGCCGCCAGCCCAAGCTGAAAACGCTGCCCGACGGCACCAAGGATATCTTCCAGTTTGAATTGGAAACTACGGGGCAGGGGCTGTTCTTTGCCGAGCAGATGGAGCGTGCTGCTGAGGCTGATACCTACGTGTTGCTGATCAACGCGTGGAACGAGTGGGGCGCAGGCAGATGGGAAGGCAATAGCTATCCCACCATTGCCAATACCTACATCGACTGGACTTATTCCTATTACGTAGACTGCTTCAACCCCGAATTTTCCCGCGATATCGAGCCTATGGCGGGCGGCTTTGGCGATAACTACTATTATCAGCTTGCGCAGTTCCTGCGTGCCTTCAAGGGCTCACGCCAAGCTCCTGCGGCTGCAGGACAGGGCGAAATGGATCTGCATGCAGACCTGTCCGCGTGGAATAGCGTATGGCCCGAATACAAGGATACCCAAGGAGACACCTTCCACCGTGACGCAATGGGCTATTGCAATTTCTTCCATTACACAAATACAAGTGGCAGAAACGATATCGTATCTGCCAAAGTATCTCGCACCGCGCAAAATACGTATTTCCTGGCTGTCTGCGCAGATACCATCACAGTGCCCGAGGGACAGAATTGGATGAATCTGTTTATCAATACCGACCGCGACTATGAAACCGGCTGGTACGGCTATGACATTGTCATTAACCGTGACGGAGCAAAAGCGGCTGCAGGCAAGGTCACGATCGAGAAGTTTGTTGGCAACGAGTGGAATTTCCAATCGATCGGCGAGGGTGAGATTGCGATAAACGGCAATTATCTTGTGGTCAAGGTAGATACTGCAGCATGCGGTCTTGACGGTGATTTTGACTTCAAATGGGCGGATAACTCCACCACCGAGGGCGAGATCATGCAGTTCTTGGATCTGGGTGATGCAGCCCCCAACGCACGATTCAATTATGCTTACCGTGCAGAGGCGACAGCATCGACCTTCAACGAGGTCTTGGACGAATATCTTGTCGGCGGTGCGGCATTTGATGCGGGCAAGGCGTATATGGCAGCCGAGGGCGGCGTATACCGCCTGTATGACGGCAATACCAACGCCGTGGCTATGATGTATAAAAACAGGTTGTTCGCGCCCGTCAGTGCGCTTGGCAATCTGAGTGGCGCTTCGGTTGAGCTTTCGGCAGACGGTAAGAGCGCAACCTGGAACTTTGGTGATAAGATCATTGTCTTTACAGCAGATTCTACTGAGGTGAAGGTAGGCATTGACACCTGCATCATTCCCGTAGCCCCCTTCATGGAGAACGGCGTATTGTATGTGCCTCTCAACGCAGCGGCATACGTGGCAGAGCTGCAATATTATGCAAATGGCAACAGTGCCATTCTAAGCCCCAAGACCGAAGCGCCTGAGGGAGAGGACGGAAGACGACTGTTTGAGGCACTGAAGAGAGCATTCTGAGCCATGACGAGTCAATAACATACACATATATTCGTTTTTAGCTTTTCAGTCCGTTTTGATAAGCAACCTAAGAATTATATAAATAAACAAGAAAGAGCGGATGCTCAATATCTTTTCGGTATTGAGCATCCGCTTACTTTGTTATATGTTTTAATCGCAATAAATTTCGTGCAAAAAGAGCTTTAGAGGTTGAGGAGAATCACTGCCAGAACGCCTATGATGAACCCAATCCATTGTGCAAAGGTGAATTTTTCTTTTCGTACCAGCAGGGAATACGGAAAGATCAGGATAATCTCGCCCGCCGCTAAGACAGGGAACATAACGGATGCAGCAATGAGGCGGTTGAGAAAAATGGCAAGATAATTGACTCCGCCATTGAAAACACCGCAAAGCAGAGCTAAGGGCATGCCAACCCGCAGGGTCGATTTTAAATCCGTCTCTTTTGTGATAAAGGAGGCGGCGATGAGCACAACTGCGGAAAATCCCAGAGCCATGATCATGTAGAGGTTTTGGTTGATATCGTCTCCTAAAAAGTGAGGCGTCAATTTTTGTACGGTGGAACACATGCCGTTTCCAACAAATCCGATGATTAGAAAAATCACCCATTTCAGCGAGACGCGTTCTTTGGTCTGCTCTCCGTTCTCCTTGCGGTAGTTCGTTAACCACAGCGATACCACAAGCAGTACGAGCCCTACGATCATCGTAATACCCAACTGCTCATGAAGGATAATCAGTCCTGCAAAAGCGGGAACCAAGAGGGAATACGACATGATGAGGGCAGTTTTCGCCAACGATCCACACTTAATAGCCATCACTACGAACACCGTGGCAGCGGCATAGGATAGACCGAATCCCAGAGCGGGGAGAAGCAGCTCGATGCTCCAAGTCCAGTTCCGATTGACCACTATGAAAAAGCACATAGCGAAAAATGAGATCATGCCGCTAAAGAAAAATGCACCGGAAGAGCATTTCGCATTGTAGCGATCCTGTGTGACCTTTTGGAATGCAATCAATAACGCTGTGACAAAGAGAAGAAAATATTTCATGGTGACATACCAACCTTAATTTTGTTTGTTGAACAGATAGAATCAAAGCGCAACAATAGCCCAACGAATATATTATATCACAAATTGTGCCATATTTCAAGAGGTCACACACTCTCGCGCTTATCCGTTTGATGATAAATATAAAAAATCAGCAACTGCTTATTCCATCGTTGTTTGCTATTGAATTATATGAGATTTTATGATATAATAATTAGAGAAATAGGCCTACAACGATTGGCTATGTGTTTTGGCACGGATACAATTGGGAAGAACGAAAGAAAAATTTCAAGTCCCATCAGGAATTTTGGATACCGAAGATTGAGCGGAATATGGAGCGAGATGCCGAAGTAACGGCACGGCTTGAATCCGAGGCTACCCCGAGTTCAGTGTGCCCAAAAAGGAAGTACAGTTCCCGGAAGTGGACGACATGCAATAATCGCGCACACTTTTGAAAAAGTGTTGAAAAATCGCACGATCTTTGATATAATACCTATTGGAATCAATCATCAATTGCAAGAAAGGGAGAGAATTATGACAAAAAAGCGCAGATTGCTATCGTTTATCCTTGCATTGACCATGCTGCTGTTGCCGTTGCTTGCATCGTGCAATACGCAGATAGAACCTCCGTCATCAGAGACAACGGGGCAAGAAGAGCCGACTGAGCAAGTGACGGAGGAATACACCCTGCCGCTTGAGAACGGCTACAATCAGCTCACCATCTACTTCAACCACAAAGACACGTACGAGAATTGCGACGTGTGGATCTGGTGGGGTGACGTTGCGGGCAAGGGCTATATCCTGCACGAGTGCACCTACGGTGCAAAGGCAGTCATCAACGTGCCCGAGGGCATAGAAGAGGTCGGATTTATCGTCCGCAAGAATTGCTCGGACCCGGGTGGGACGTCGTGGGGCAGCGCCACAAAGGACTTTGAGGCGGATCGCTTTGTCGCCATTGAGGGCAAAGAGACGGTCATTTACTTAAAGTCGGGCGTTGAAGAGCAATTTACGAGCAATGATGGAGGAAAAACTCTCGAAATGATCAATAAATTTACACTTGCAACCATTGCGGATGAGTTTACTCTCGCATACAAGGTAACGCCCAAGGTCAAGCTCGACAGCCTTGACCAGGTCAAGGTCTACCAAGGGGACAGACAGCTGGAGGTCAAGAGCCTCTCAAGTCTGGGCAAATCTCAGGCAACGGGGCAGATTGAGGTTGCCGAGGCACTCGATCTCTCCTTGACCTATACCGTAGAGATTCAGGGCTTTGGCAGCAAGGTTGCCATTCCTCTTGAAATCTTTGACAGCACCTATTTCGCAGAAAACTATCATTACGATGGGGACGACCTGGGCGCTGTGATAGATGGTGACAACACCACCTTCAAGGTCTGGGCACCCACGGCATCCGCAGTTGTGCTCAATCTATTTGAAAAGGGCGACGGTGTGAACGCATACAAGTCGGTTGAGATGGTTAGAGGTGACAAGGGCGTGTGGTCGCACACCGAAGAATGCGGACACGGCACGTATTATACCTACACGGTCACGACTGCTGTGGGCACGCAGGAGGCAACCGACCCCTACGGTAAGGCAGCGGGGGTCAACGGAAACCGCACCATGGTGGTTGATCTTTCGCTGACAGACCCCGAGGGCTTTGCAGATTCCTATCTGTCCGATCCCATCGAGAACTATTCCGACGCAATTATCTGGGAAGTGCACGTCAGAGACTTCTCCAACAAAATCGCGGATGCGCAATACAAGGGCAAATACCTTGCATTTACCGAGACAGGGCTCAAAAACGAGCACGGCGAGGCAGTCGGCATCGACTATCTTGTGCAGCTTGGCATCACACACGTGCATCTGCTTCCCGTATACGACTATGCAACGGTTGACGAAAGCAATCCGGATGCCGAGTTCAACTGGGGCTACGATCCCAAAAACTACAACGTGCCCGAGGGCAGCTACTCCACCGACCCCTTCAACGGTGCTGTGAGAATCAACGAGTATAAGCAGATGGTCGCAGCCCTGCACGAGGCGGGCATCGGTGTGATTATGGACGTGGTTTACAATCACACCTACGACGCTAACAGCTCGTTTAACAGAATCGTTCCTTACTATTATTACAGATATACCTCGTCCGGTGTAAACTCCTCCGCCAGCGGATGCGGCAACGATACGGCATCCGAGCGGTACATGTACGGTAAGTTCATGGTGGACTCCACCGCATACTGGGTAGAGGAATATCACCTGGACGGTCTGCGCTTTGACTTGATGGGTCTGCATGACGTAGAGACCATGCAAGAGGTGGAAAGCGCGGTGCACGCCATCAACCCGCACGCGATCATTTACGGTGAGGGATGGACCATGGGTGCCACCATTGACGGCAGTGCACAGGCAAATCAGGGCAATATCAGCAAGGTAACTGCGACGGGTGACGCCATCGGCTCGATTGCCGTCTTCAACGACGTCATGCGTGACGGACTCAAGGGCAGCGTGTTTGAGAAAACGGGCAAGGGCTTTATCAACGGTGCGCCCAACAGCGCAAATATCTTGAAGGTCATGTTCAGCGTCAAGGGCGGAGAAGGCGTCGGTCAGGGCTGGTCTGTCAAGGATGCCATGATTATCAACTACATGAGCGCGCACGATAACAACACGCTTTGGGATAAGCTGCTGCTTTCCAACCCCAATGCAAGCGATGATGACCGCAATAAGATGAACAATCTCGGTGCGACAATCATTATGACCGCAAAGGGCACCCCCTTCTGGCAGGCGGGCGAGGAAATGCTGCGCACCAAGAACGGTGACGAAAACAGCTATAAATCCGGCGACGAGATCAACAATATCGACTGGTCTGTGCTCAAGCCCGGCAATCGCGAATACGAGACCATGCAGTATTACAAGGGCTTGATCGAAATGCGCAAGGCATTCCCGATTTTCTCGGATGCCGATACCGTCATCACACATGAGGAGCTTTACAGCGGACTTGTGGCGGTCACGTATGACGACGGCAACGGCGGACAGGCAATCGTGCTGATCAACCCGCACAATCAGAGCCTGCCTTATACGTTAGAGGGCGCGTGGCATCTGGTCTGCGACGGCATGAACGCAGGCAGCACGGCACTCTCGCAGGACAGCGGCAGCGTGACTGTGGACGGCATTTCTGTCAGAGTCTACGTAAACGACGCACTTATGCAATAAAACAATGAGTATCCCCGCCGTTTTTCGGTGGGGATACTGATAAAGGGGAGTTTATGAAACAACTATTGAAAACCATTGCTTTGATGATGACACCGCTGATGCTTGCAGCACCGCTTGCTTCATGCAGCCAAGCAAAAAGTGTGGACTGGACGCCCAACAAGATCAAAACCGACGCAAGCTCTCAAAGCCTCTACGTCAAAAAGGTGGAAAACATGCCAAAGGATTTCATTCTCGGCATGGATGCGTCTTGCGTGCCGTCCCTGGAGGCGGGCGGGGTCAGGTATTATGACCACGAGGGTAATGAGCAGGACGTGTACAAAATTCTTGCGCAAAACGGCATCAACTACATTCGCGTGCGCATCTGGAATGATCCTTATGACAAAAACGGCAACGGATATGGCGGCGGCAACTGCGATCTTGAAAACGCAATCGAGATCGGAAAGCGCGCAACTGCCAACGGCATGAAGCTGCTGGTCAATTTTCATTACAGCGATTTTTGGGCAGATCCCGCCAAGCAAATGGCACCCAAGGCATGGAAAGACATGGATATTGACACCAAATCACAGGCACTATACGAGTACACCAAGAGTTGTCTTGAGCAGCTGAGAGACGCGGGTGTGGAGATCGGCATGGTGCAGGTCGGCAACGAGACAAACGGTGCGATGTGCGGTGAGGACGCAAGCGCGCTGGGTGGTTGGAAAAAGATCACGCAGCTGATGTCCGCAGGATCAAAGGCTGTGCGCGAGGTGTGTCCGGACGCGCTGGTCGTCATACACTTTGCCAACCCCGAAAAAGTGACCAACTACGAAAGCTACGGCAAAAACCTGGACTATTACGGGGTGGATTACGACGTGTTCGCATCCTCCTATTATCCGTTTTGGCACGGCACGCTGGAGAATCTTTCCTCGGTGCTTGGCGATATTGCCGCCAAGTATGAAAAACGCATCATGGTAGCTGAAACCTCTTTCGCCTATACCGCAGAGGATTCCGATTTTTACGGAAACACCATAGGGCAGGACGGCGGCATCGTCAAGGATTACCCGTTTACAGAGCAGGGGCAGGCAAATCTTGTGCGTGACGTGGTAAAGACCGTGGTCAATATCGAGGGCGGCATCGGTGTGTTCTATTGGGAAGGCACGTGGATTGCAGCGGGCGGTGAGAGCTATGAGGAAAATCTTGCGCTGTGGGAAAAGAACGGCTCGGGCTGGGCAAGCTCTTACGCAGCTGAATACGACCCGGACGATGCGGGCAAATGGTACGGTGGCTGTGCTGTCGACAATCAGGCGTTTTTCGATGCGAACGGCAAAGCGTTGGAATCTCTCAAGGTCTTTGCGCTGCTCAGAGAAGGCAACGTGGTCGTAAACCGCGCGGACGCCATAGAGGACACCAGCCTTGTCTGTGATCTCAACGGAGAGATCGTGCTGCCGACCACGGTGCATGCCGTTATGCTTGACAATTCCAAGCAGGAAATCCCTGTGGAATGGCAGGACGTGGACGTGGAGGCCATGAAGGCGGGCGGCGTTGCCAAGTATACAATAGAGGGAAGCGCGGGCGGCATGCAGGCACTTTGCTATATTTCCATGGTGGAATACAACTATCTTGAAAACTGGAGCTTTGAACAGGGGAATACCGGCTGGACGGCAAAAGCAGAGAAGAGCTTTGACGAGCTGTTTGTCGAGGATAAGGTCACGGATTCTCTGACAGGCAACAAGCATTACCACTTCTGGGGCGCGGGACAGGACGTTGTGGAGTTTACGCTGGAGCAGACGGTTGCGTCCATCAAGAGCGGCAAATACAAGTATTCCATCTCTATCATGGGCGGAGACGGTGGCGAGACCGAGATTTATGCGTACGTCAAGATCAACGGTGAAATCGTGCAGACTGCGCCCACCCAAATCACGGTATATAACGAATGGCATACCGCAACGGTAGAAAATATTGTGCTTGCAGAGGGCGACGTGCTGACTGTCGGCATTTACGTCAAGTGCTCGGGACCGAATGCCTGGGGTAAGATTGACGACGCACTTCTGAACTCGGTCAAATAATAGGGGAAGGCTTATGAAAACAAACAGAATAACCAAAATACTTTGCTTTTTGATGGTGATCATGATGATTGCGGCAAGTGTGGTCGGCTGTGGCAAGAAAGCCGCGCCCGATCCCGTGGACGATAACTACAGAACCTTTTATCAGGTCTTTGTCGGTTCTTTTTCCGACTCGAACAACGACGGCATCGGGGATATCCGCGGTGTGATCGAACGCTTTGACTATCTCAACGACGGAAACGTCAACTCCGAGGACAGCCTTGGCGTGCAGGGCATATGGCTCTCGCCCATTTTCTCCTCGCCCTCGTATCACAAGTACGATGCTACCGATTACTATAAAATAGACTGGCGATTCGGCACCGAGGACGATCTGCGCGAGCTGGTTGCGCTGTGCAACGAGCGAAATGTCAAGCTGATTCTTGACCTGGTCATCAACCATACCTCCTCTGGGCACGAATGGTTTGTCAAGTTCAAGCAAGCGCGTATGGAAGGGGACACCTCCAGCGAATATTACGATTATTATTCCTGCGTCACGACTGCTCAAAAGGTGGGCGGCGTGACCTATCAGAAAATCGCGGGCGTGGATTGCTGGTATGAGTGCAATTTCTCGGGAGATATGCCCGAGCTCAACTTCGATAACCCCGTAGTAAGAGAAAAAATGCTTGACGTTGCAAAGTACTACATTGACCTTGGCGTGCACGGTTTTCGGTTTGATGCGATCAAGTATATTTATTTCGGTGATACCGCCAAGAGTGCCGCATTCTGGGAATGGTATATGCAAGAGCTGCGCGCGTATGATCCCGATATCTATTGCGTGGGCGAATGCTGGTCGGGCGAGACCGAGATTCTGGACTACTACGGTGCGATGAACTGCTTCAATTTTGCCATGGCGCAGGCAGAGGGCACGGTTGCTTCCGCTGCCAAGGGCTTCTCGATCTCCAAATATACGAGCTACGTGGAAGCATATCAGAAAAAGGTGCAGGCAAAGAATCCGGACGGTATGGTTATCGGATTCTTGTCCAACCACGATATGGACAGAATTGCGGGCAATTTCGTCACGGACGGCAACATGCGCATGGCGGCAAATCTCTATCTTTTGTGCACGGGCTCTCCCGTGATCTATTACGGTGAGGAGATCGGTATGCGTGGCTCGCGCGGAAGTGCAAACACCGACGCCAACCGCAGACTTGCCATGCTTTGGGGAGACGGGGACCTGGTCAAAAATCCCGTGGGATCGAATTACCCCGAAGCAAATCAGATCAAAACCACGGTTGCAAAGCAAGCAGAAGACGAGCAAAGTCTGCTCAATTACTACCGTCGCTTGCTGACCGTGCGCCACGCTTATCCCGCCATCGCAAGAGGACAATACAAGTCTCTTACCACCAATGAAAAGAATTTCGGCGGATTCTTGGTGACTTACCGGGATGAGCAGCTGCTGATTCTGCACAACACCTCCAACGAGGAGATCAGCTTTGATCTCTCCAAGATCAAGGAGTTGGAGGGCGTTGAGATCGAAAAGCTCTGCGAAAGCATCGGCATGGGACAAGCCAAGCTGAAGGGAACGGTGCTTACGCTGGGGGCACAGACAAGTGCGATCGTTGAATGATTGCCCGAAGTTTAGCCGGCTAAAATGATTTTAACAAAGTGTCAAAATTTCCCCAAGGTTATTGTTGACAATGACTAAAAATCAAAAAAAGCGTTAATCATATTGACAAAAATTCATAAAACGATTATAATATCAATGTGCAAAAATGCGCAAAATAAAAAATTTTACGGAGGATTGCTTATGAAAATGAGTAAAATCTTGTCTCTTGTCTTAGTTGCCATCATGATGATGACGGCACTGGTGGCTTGTAAGACTC
>JAGBXH010000432.1 GCA_017629395.1 Clostridia bacterium
CACACGGGTCTTATGGAATACAAGCAGGTCATCAAGCCCTTCCGCGCTGCGTTTGACCAAAGCACGGGCGAGCTGACGCTGACCAATTTGCGTTACTTCACTTCCCTTAGCGACCTTGACCTTTACTGGAAAGTGGAATGCCGCGGCAAGACGGTGGCATCGGGCAATCTCTACGCCTTGGATATCGCACCGCAGGCAAGCAAGACCTACGTGCTTGACATTGACGCGCCCCTGAGCGATTGCGCGTACCTGTACGTCAGCCTGACGCAAAACGGCGATACGCCTTGGGCAAAGGCAGGCTACGAGATCGGCTTTGCGCAGTTTGCGCTGCAGGCACAGACCGAGAAGGCTGCGCTGGGTGCAACCGCTTCCCCCTACGCTTATCTGTCTGCCGAGCAGACCGAGGCGCAGATCAAGGTCACGACCGCCAAGACGGTCTACACCATCGATCGCGCAAGCGGACTGATCGCAGGCATTTTGGATCAGGGCAAGCAGCTGCTTTGCTCTCCCATGACGCCTACCATCTGGCGCGCGCCCACCGATAACGACAGAAACATCCGCAACCACTGGCAACAGCTTGGCATGCACACCGCAGCCACCACCTGCACCTCTTGCGAGCTGATCAAGCAGACCGAGGCATATGCAAAGATCACGGCTGCGCTGACGCTTGGTAACGAGGGGGCTGAGCCGCTTGCCAAGATCAACGTCACGTACACGGTCTTTGCCGAGGACGGCATCAAGATCGATATGGATACCGAAATCCGTGCAGATCTGCCTCACCTGCCCCGCTTCGGCGTGGAATTCACCATGCCCGAGGGTTCAGAAAATCTGACCTACTTTGGCAGAGGCCCCGTTGAAAGCTACGCAGACAAGCATCATGCATCGTACGTGGGTCTGTTCCGCACGACCGTGAGTGAGAACTTTGAGCCCTACGTCAAGCCCCAGGAAAACGGTGCACATGCCGACACGAAATGGGTATCCGTTTCCTCGCTGATCGGCCACGGCATTTGCGCACTTTCCACCGCACGTGATTTCAGCTTTAACTGCTCGCACGTCTCCACAGCGCAGCTGGCATCCACCGCGCACAACGACGAGCTTGTCCCGCAAAAGGAAACGGTAGTCAACCTCGATTACCGCCACGACGGCATTGGCTCCAACTCCTGCGGCCCAGGTCTTGCACCCAAGTGGCAGTTTGCAGACAAGAAGTTTACCTTTACCGTGCGCGTGCTCCCCGCTTTCGTCGAAGGCATCGATCCCTTTGAAGAGATCGGAAGACAGTAACATCCAAATCATACAAAAAATTCACCCCCGCCGATTGCTCGGCGGGGGCTTTGTCATACTATGAAATTTTAATCCTTCTTCTTTGCAATCACAAGCGCACCAAGGGCTACGATAGCAACCAGCGCTGCGCCAACGGTGACAGCCTTGCAGCCGCCCTTTGCTTCGGGCTCGGTTTCCTGCTCGGTTGCAGGGGCATCGGTCGTAGCTGCATCGGTTTCGGTCTCGGCAGGCTCAGTGGTCTCACCCTCGGTGGTGGGCTCTTCGCCAGTAGCGTTCTGCTGCGTGCTGATATAACTGTACTTGAATCTTGCACCGGGGGCAACGTCACCGGAGATGTAGAAATCCATGATATCGCCCGAGAACTTCTCGTAATCGCCCTCGTCGTGTACGTTATCCGTCCAGGAGAAGTTGATGGTGAAGTCGTTGCCGGAAAGTCCCAGGTCGCTCTTAGCGATCTTGACGGTCATATATCTGCCGTCCACCACGTATGCGCAATCTGCAACCTTGGAGGATTCATAGCCGTTGCCGGAGAACTTTTCAAGAACTACGGTATCCTTGCTTGCGGCAGACTTGTTGATCACGTACTCAAAGGTCTCCCAACCCTGATTCTGCTGATCGCAGTCGATGTACAGCGTCATCCACAGGCTGTCGGTATAGGGAGTAATATCCTCTGCGCACTCCACGTTGAAGTACACGTACTCGTCGTCACGTGCTACCTGCGCACCGATCAGGTCATTTCTGCCGGAGGTTTCCTCATACTTGAGGTTGCCGTAGCCCGAGCTCTTGCGGTCGCCTACGTTGTTGGCGTAAGAGCCGTAGTAAGGAGCAACGTCCTTCCACTGTGCCTGTCCTGCGCCAAGATCAATGGTCGCGTTCAGGCTGGGCGTGGGAATGGGATTTGCGCCCTTATACTGACGGGCAAAGTTGACAAACTGGTAATAGTAGTGATCCTTCAGCTCACCCTTGGTGGGCTCAAGGTCACGGGAATGCTCGTTATCAAACTGGTCTACAAGCGCATTGTCGACCTTGGAGTTTGCGCCGCCCCAAGGCTCAGGCTGACGCCATGCGTGCCATTCGTTCCAGCCGGTCACGAAAATAACCTCGGGATCGGTTTCAATCGCGTAATTGAACTGCTCTGCAAACTGATATCCCCACAAGGATGCACTCGGTCCTTCCTTTTCGTATCTGTCGGGATAATCCGAGGTGTAGGAGCGTCCCATGACGTTCTCACCGTTCATGGCGGTGATCTCCTTAGTCACGTAGTTGTGGTTGACAGCCACGCCGACCGACATCTGCTCGATCATGCCGTTACGAACGCCTGCAGGACCCTTGACGGAATACAGAGCCTGCGGGAATACCGACAGCCAGCCCCAAGTCTTTGCAGCCGTTTCATTCACGCGGTACTCGGGCTGACCTGCACGCCACGTAAAGAAGCTTTGGATCTCCTTGCCAAGCCCACCCGAGGGAACTGCGCTTCTCAGACCCATGAGCATGGGCTTATCGTCCCAATAGAACCACAGATCCTTATAAAGGCCGGGTTTATAGATATCGTCATAGATCACGTTTGCTTGCGAAATTGCACCCGAGTGTGCACCGAAGGGCAACAGATACGATACCTTGGGCACGTCTACGCCACCGTTCTTCAAGGCATCCTCCCACGTGGGGTACAGCACGAAATAGCTCTCTCTCCAGGTATAGCCGCCGTTGGTGTTGTCCGTGAAAACGGTATCTACGCCTGCATTGGCAAGCAGCTCAGCCTGCTTGCGCAGAACCCAGGGATCCTCGGTGGTATAGAAGCCGTAGATAGGCTCGTTCCAGAAGCAGTAATGCCCCTTACCTACCCATGCCTGGTGATGGTAATCATTCTTGGCATCAGGGAATTCCTTCAAAAGCTCGGTGGTGTTGACTGCACCCTTGGAGGCAGTCTCCTTGGTGTGCCAGGTCCAATAGAACATGGCAAGCGTCTTATCCTCGCGGGGTGCGCCTACCTCGGCATTGGTCAAGGACACTCTGCCAAGGCCGTCGGTAAACACCCAAGTGTCGGGCATTGCCTGATTATTATGCCAAAGGCTGTCCTTGGGAATTTCCACGGGCTTTTCGGGCTCGACGATCTTCTGGGGCTCTAACTGGAAAAAGGGCTGCTCGGGACGCTCAACAAAGGTCACGTGCATATCCCAATCGCGTCTGCTTTCCGCGCCGTTGGTATAAACGAAGCTGCCATTGTCGGAATAATCCTGTACCCATACGCCCACTTGACCGCGCACGTCGTGAATACGCAAAAAGTACTCGCCTGCAGGCAGAGGATCAAAGGTCAGCTTATTGTATGCGTTGTCACGCAAAGGGTCAAATCGCTGCGTAGCAAGCGGCTCTGCTAAAATCGTAGTGTCATAGTTGGTATCCCACGCATACAGGCTCAGCGTTGCTGCCGAGTCACTTGTGCTCCACGTAGGCATGGAAACCTCAACCTCGGTAAACGCACCGTTTATGCCCAGACGGATGCTGTAGTCACCGCCCACGCTTTGCGCGCCTCTGCCGGTTCCGTTGCTGCTGTGCACGTTAATTACGGTGCTGGCAGCCCAAACGGTCTGCACGCCCACCGCCGCCAGCATGGCAACACACAGCACCATGCAAACGATACATGAAAAGGTTTTACGATTGAATTTCATATATAGCCTCCTTTATGCAAATTGGGGGTATTGGCAAAATTATACCACAAATCCTCTCGCTCGTCAATACTTTTACGCAAGTTTCACAAAATTGCACAAAAGCAAAGGAGCCGCCAATCAGACAGCTCCTTCATTACTTAGCCGTACGGGAATCGAACCGAATTGGTTCGACTCCCGTACGGCTAACATTTAACGCAATATACAAACAATCAGATACAGGACAATGCACAAAATCGCAGCGGGCGATGCAAACGCCAGCGC
>JAGBXH010000005.1 GCA_017629395.1 Clostridia bacterium
ACTGCCCTGGAGCTTGACGCCAAGGTGGATCACAGAAGATTTGAATTTAGCAAGGACCGTCAGAACTTCTATTACCACAACACCATGGACAAGGGATACGGCAATCAGGATTGCTTGGATTTCGATTTTGATCATGACGTATGGCTGCGCTCGCCCTTTATTTACGTTTCCGCAGGTGAATGCAAAAAGATTTTGCTGGATGCCGCGTTTGACGGCGGCGAGATCGAAGGCGTTGCGGGCTTCCGCATTTACAGCGAGAGTACGACACCCGAACGCAAGGGCTCGCCCTGCTCTTGGGCAGAGGTTCCCTTCAAGCTGACGGGTGACGGTGAGAGAAGGATCCACGAGATCGACATTTCCGCCATTGACAAGCCCTACTACACGATCAACCTGATCTTCAAAACCAAAGGACACGCCAAAATCTATTCCTTTGCGATGCAATAATCATTGATCTTGGATAAACCAAAAAAAGCTCTTACTTCGGTAAGAGCTTTCTTTTTGTTGTAATATTGATAATTACGGGGGCTTTTTGCACAAAAAGGTCATGTTTTGCTCATTTCTTGTCATATATGCATTGACTCTGCTCATTTTCTGTGCTATACTGGTTACGTAAAGAAAAACAGAAAGGGTGTATACACGATGTTCAAACGTGCTTTGATTTACTCCTTATGCGCGATTATACTGCTCGCCCTGCTTGCAGGCTGCGTCGACAATCCCCAAGAGCAAGAATCCGCGCAGACCAATGAAGAAAGCGAGACCTGGATCAGCGCAGATCTTGACCCTTCGGTTGATCTGAGCGGTGAAGAATTCTCGATTCTGAGCATGAAGGCCGAGGATCTTGGCCCCGAGGAAAGCTCCTCCGATCCCTTGGAGGATGCGGTTTACAGAAGAAACGACGCGCTGCAGTACCACCTTGGCGTCAAGCTCAACAACATTCACAATGCAGATTATGCTTCGCTGAGCGAGAACGTGAAAATGGACGTTTCCGCTGGCGCGGGTGAATACCACCTCGTCTATCAGCACATGGTGGATGCATGCACCAACTTAGCTCTTGGCGGCAATCTTTACACGCTGACAGATCTGGACTACGTCAACTTTGACAACCCCTGGTGGGATCAGGATTGCAAGAACGGCTTTATGTTCGGCGATAGCATGTACTTAGTTTGCGGTGACCTGTTGCCCAGCACCATGCTGGTTTCCGCAACCATCATTTTTAACAAGAACCTCTTTGACGAGCGCGGATGGGAATACCCCTACGACGATGCAAGAGAGGGTACATGGACCTTAGATGACCTTTTGGAGCTGACCAAGGATCAGAACAAGGACCTCAACGGCGACGGTAAGATCAACTACACCGAGGACTTTTACGGTCTGACCGGCTGGTCGCTCGACTGCGACTACAACTTCTATTTCGGCTCGGGCTGCACCATGTTCACCTTTGACGACCGGCACCTGCCCCAATATCAGGCCAATACCGACAGACTCCAGGAGGTTTACGAAAAAATTTACGAGCTGCTGATCACGCAGCAGGCATTCCACGTCAAGGTTGCCGAATATCTGAACGACCAAACGCTGGACGCCGCTCCCCGCGATATCTTCAAGCAAGGCAGAGCGCTTTTCTTTGCAGGATACCTGGGGGCTGCCGTCAATATGCGCGATATGGAAAATGATTTCGGTATTTTGCCTCAGCCCAAGTACGATGAAAAGCAGGAGGAATACCTCAGCTTTGTCAACGGCTCGGCTTCCGTAGCGGTTGTTCCCAAAAGCCTTAGCAATTACGATCTCAAGATCACGGGTTATATGATGGAGGCACTTGCTTCTTCCTCTTATTACATGGTAACCGACACGCTGTACGACAAGGTTGCCAAGTCCAAGACCGCGCGTGACCCCGAGTCGGCAGAAATGATCGACATCATCATACGCCACAAGGTATTTGACTTTGGCTACTCGCATTTCTTCCATACAGTGCTGCCCTGCGCAAGTGTCATTCAGACCGGACTCAACTCCAAGAGTCCCTCAATCGTCAAGGAGATCACCAAGAACGAAAAGCTGACCATCAGAGAGCTGAAAAAGATCTACGAGGCCTACGGATACGATTACGATTGATCAAAATATAAAAAAACAGCCCCATGGGGCTGTTTTTCTTATCTGAATTCCTTATAATCCGCTGTCAAAAAACGTTCACGCATAATGGTGTAGTGCTCGCGGGTGGGGTCACCCTGCAGAATGCCCAGCTCCCGTTTGAGTGCCGAAATCAGCAGCTCGGGATTGAGATTTTGCGCAGAGCCCGTTGCCAGACGCAGCTGCATAACGATCTCCTGCGTTTCGTCGCACCAGCCGATCTTGCTTTGGTCGATCAGGGGAATGATATTGATCTCCTTATCGCCCGACTTGCTCTTTTTGGTCATGAGCACCTCGTCACGCGAGAGCACCGCTGCGATCTTGCCTGCCGTGGCAGGGCTGCCGCCCGTGGTGCAGATCTTAACGGTATAGTCGGCAAACGCCACGTCGTTTGCATCGTTCTTGGCTTCGTATGCGTCGTACACGTACATCTCGTCGGTCAGCTCGCAGTTGAGCTGCTTCATGATATTTTCCATGGAGATCTCGCGCTCAATGCGGATATCCAAAAACTCGCATTCACTCTCGGTACCGATCGACAGCGGGTACCCGAAGGAGATCTTGGGATGCGGGTTAAAGCCCTTGGTATACCACATGGGAATACCCGCGCGAATGAGCACGCGGTGAATGGTTCTCTGCAGATCAAGGTGAGAAACGTACTGCAAATTCCCCTTCTTGCAAAAGCGGATACGTACCGTCTTGGGCTGCTCCAGCATCGGCAGCTGATGCTTTGTATAACAAGTCAACATCATTTGCCTCCTTTCGGGCAAGGCGTACGCTCGCCGCCCATACAGTTAGCCCCACAGCCCGAGCATTGCTCGCGGCAGGAGGGGGTGGTCTTTTCCTTGTAAGCATTGGCACGCTCACGCAAAAGGAATGCCTTAGTCACGCCGCAATCGATGATATCCCACGGCAGCACCTCGTCAAGCCCATAGGCGCGGTTGGCATAGAACGCAGGATCGATGCCCGTTTCCTCGAACACCTCGATCCACTTATCATAATCGAAAAACTCGCTCCATGCATCAAACATAAAGCCCTTCTCGTGTGCCAGTGCCATTGCCTTTGCAAGGCGGCGGTCGCCTCTTGCCAGCACCGCCTCAATGCGGCAGACCTTGGCATCGTGGTGGGTATAGCGCACGCGCTTATCGCGGTTGCACTCGCCCACGTACGCTTGCTTTTGCTGCATGACCTCCAAGGTATCCTGCGCCTCCCATTGGAAGGGGGTGAAGGGCTTGGGAATAAAGGGAGAGACGCTGATGGTAACCTGCACACCGCGCGATTTGTTGCGGTTGGGGTTCTGGTGGTACGCCACGCAAACGCGGTGCGCAAGCGTGGTAATGCCCTCCAGATCCTCATTGGTTTCGGTGGGCAAGCCCTGCATGAAATACAGCTTGACCGTGCTCTTGCCTGCGTCAAACGCGAC
>JAGBXH010000054.1 GCA_017629395.1 Clostridia bacterium
CGGGGGAGGAGTGCCCCGTGTGCCGCGATATCCCGATTGAAAAATTGATTGCCGAGGTGCTCTCTGCCATCAGCGAGGAATCAAGAGCGGTTGATCCTACTATCCGTACCGTTGCATGGACGTGGGCGTGGGATGACTATATGACAGAGGAACAGATCCGCGCTTGTATTGACATGATCCCGCGCGAGGTCGTGCTGCAAAGCAACAGCGAAGCAATGCTGGAATTTGTACGCGGTGGCGTGCGGGGCAATATCCGTGATTACAGTATCTCGATCCCAGGGCCCGCACCGCTTGCCAAGCGCGTGTGGGAATATGCCCGTGCGCATGGGCACGAGGTATGCGCCAAGGTGCAGATCAATGCTAGCTGGGAGTGCAGCACGCTGCCGTTCCTGCCCGTGTTCGATCTCATCCGCGAGCATATGATCGGACTTAGAGATGCGGGCGTCAAGCATACCATGCTGTCCTGGACGTTGGGCGGCTATCCTTCCATCAGCCTTAAGATTGCTTGCGAGTGCTTGCGTGACCCGTCCGAGGGGGCGTACCGTAACCTGCTCGCACAAGAGTTTGGCGTGTATGCAGATGTGGTGTATGCGTCCGCAAAAGCGTTTTCCGAGGCGTTTTCCGAGTTTCCGTTCGATATGCGCGGGCTGTATTTCGGGCCGCAGAACGCAGGACCTTCCAATCCGCTGTATCCCGTGCCCGGCGGCTTTGGCGCAACTATGACCTGCTATGCCTTTGACGCGCTGGATACGTGGCGATCCATCTATCCGCGCGAGGTGTATGCCGATCAGTGGCGCAAGGTCAGCCATGGCTGGCACAAGGGCGTGGAGCTGCTTGCCGATATGCCCGATTGTGAGTATCGGCAAATGGCACAGGCGGCTGACGCAATCTTTGCTTCCTCCTATGCGCAGGTTCGCTTTATCATGGCGCGCGATGCGAAAGATGCGCAAGCCATGCGCGAGATTGCTGCGGAAGAGATGCAAAACGCGCTTGACCTGTATACCCTCATGCAAAAAAATCCGCACATCGGTTACGAGGCGGCAAATCATTATTATTACAACAAGGGCATGCTGGCAGAGAAGGTCATCAATTGCGCACAGATCATCGGTGAATAATGATATCATGCGGGCGACCGCAGGTCGCCCGCCCAAACCCATATACAAAGAAGAGGCCGTCTTGCGACGACCTCTTTTTTGTATTGCATTATTTGTCTTTTCTCTTTGCAATGGATCTCTGCACCAGCTTGACCAGCTCGACGATGGGGATCATGGTCAGACCCAGGCCGATTGCGATTGCGTACTCAAGGGCGCCGACGGAGGCAAAGCCGAATGCGTTTGCAAGGAAGGGGATCTCGCAAACAAGGGTGGTTGCCAGCAATGCACCTGCGCCTGCAAGGACGAGCACCCAGTTCTGCGAACGCAGCGTGAAGATGCTGCCGCGCTGAGAGCGCATGTTAAAGCTGTGGAAGATTTCAGCCATAGACATGGTCAAGAACGCCATGGTCATGCCGTGGTCACCGTTTGCAGCATCGCCTGCGATTGCGTGACCGATGAAGTAAGAGCCAAGGGTGAGAATGGAAACCAACACGCCCTGATACAGAATATCCACGCCCATGCCGCCGGCAAACACGCCGGACTTTGCATCTCTGGGCTTACGGTGCATGATGTCGGGCTCTGCCTTTTCCATACCAAGCGCCAGAGCAGGGAAGCAGTCGGTGACAAGGTTGATCCACAAGAGGTGAACGGGCTCAAGAATGGTAAAGCCAAGAAGGGTTGCGGTAAAGATGGAAATGACCTCACTCATGTTGGAGCCGAGCAGGAACTGAATTGCCTTACGGATGTTGTCGTAAATGCGGCGGCCTTCCTCAACTGCACCAACGATGGTAGCGAAGTTGTCGTCGGTCAGCACCATGTCGGCAACGTTTTTAGTAACGTCCGTACCGGTAATACCCATACCAACGCCAATGTCTGCGGACTTGATGCTGGGTGCGTCGTTAACGCCGTCACCGGTCATAGCGGTCACGTAGCCCGCGTTACGCCAAGCGTTGACGATTCTGGTCTTGTGCTCGGGCTGTACGCGCGCGTAAACGCTGATGCTCTGGAACTTGGAGGCAAATTCCTCGTCGTCCATGTCGTTAAGCTGTGCGCCGGTAATTGCATAGGTTTCTTCGGTGATAATGCCAAGCTCCTTGGCAATGGCAACTGCGGTGTCCACGTGGTCGCCCGTGATCATAATGGGGCGGATGCCTGCGCTGCGGCACTGTACGATTGCGTCCTTAACCTCGGGACGAACGGGGTCGATCATGCCGCAAAGACCTACGAAGCAAAGATTTTCTTCCAGTGCCTCGGGCTCATAGCTTGCAGGAGCTGCATCCCAGGTGCGCTGTGCGCAAGCCAGTACGCGGAGCGCTTTGTCTGCCATGGTCTTGTTTGCGGTCAGAATTTGGTTCTTGTATGCCTCGGTCATGGCAACGGGCGTGCCGTTCTCCAGGTAGTGGGTGCACTTGCCGATGACAACGTCGGGCGCGCCCTTGGTGTACTGGATGTGATTGCCCTCAATGACGTGCACGGTGGTCATCATCTTTCTGCCCGAGTCGAAGGGAGCTTCGCCCGAACGGGGAGCGGATGCCTTAAGGTCGTATTTTCTCATGCCCAGCTTGTCAGCCCAGGCAACCAGCGCTGCCTCGGTGGGCTCGCCGGTGACGTTGCCGTCGTGGTCGATCTCTGCGTCGCAGCAAAGTGCCATAGCGGATGCGATGTGACGCTCGTCCTCGCCAAAGTGGTCAACAACGGTCATCTTGTTCTGGGTCAGCGTACCCGTCTTGTCGGAGCAAATGATCTGTGCGCAGCCAAGGGTTTCCACCGCGGTCAGACGGCGGATGATGGCGTTACGCTTGGACATATTGGTCACGCCGATAGAAAGCACCACGGTCACAACTGCTGCAAGACCCTCGGGAATTGCGGCAACTGCAAGGGATACGGCTACCATGAAGGAGGGGAGAATGGTGTCTGCAAAGCTGAAGTTGCCTGCACGAACCAGCTGTACGCCAAAGACGACCACGCAGATGCCAAGCACCAGCCAGGTCAGAATCTTGGAGAGCTGTGCCAGCTTAAGCTGCAGGGGGGTCTGACCCTCTTCTGCAGCGGAAAGCGCGCCTGCGATCTTGCCCATCTCGGTATCCATACCGGTTGCGGTGACGACTGCAGTACCGCGACCGTAAACGACCGTCGAGCCCATGTAGAGCATGTTCTTGCGGTCACCCAGGGGCACGTCCTTTTCGCCCTCGCGCAAATAAATGGTGTCAATAAACTTGGTAACGGGAACGGACTCACCCGTCAGCGCAGCCTCTTCTACTTTCAAGGATGCGTTTTCAAGGATTCTTGCGTCTGCGGGTACGGCGTCACCGGCTTCCAGCAGAATGATGTCGCCTACAACCAGATCCTCGCTGTGAATGATCTGCACCTTGCCGTTACGCAGCACCTTGGAGGTAGCAGCGGACATTTCCTGCAAAGCCTCGATCGCCTTTTCAGCCTTGCTTTCCTGGTAAACGCCCAAAACAGCGTTGATCAGTACGACGGCAAGAATGA
>JAGBXH010000055.1 GCA_017629395.1 Clostridia bacterium
AAGGCAGTCTTTATGGATGGTAATACGATCGTCGCGGAGATCCCTTATACTGTAGAGACATTGGCGATCACCGCCCCCGAGGTGCCTGTACACGTTGGATATGCCGGCGTATGGGAAGCATTTGAACTTACCGTCGGTGGTATTAAAGTCGATGCAATCTATACTGTAATCCCGTATAAGTTGATCTACGAGAATGTTGATGGTTCGGAACACACTAACCCCGAGGGATATGACGCAACGCTGTGGCCTTTGGTATTGACTGATGCTACACGCGAGCACTATATCTTTAATGGCTGGTTCACTGATGCAGAATATACAAATCGCGTTACTGAACTGACCGAGGGAACCGTTGGTGATTTGGTGCTGTACGCCAAGTGGACGCCTGTAGAATACAAGGCAGTCTTTATGGATGGTAATACGATCGTCGCGGAGATCCCTTATACTGTAGAGACATTGGCGATCACCGCCCCCGAGGTGCCTGTACACGTTGGATATGAAGGCAAATGGGAAGTATTTGAACTTACCGTCGGCGGCATTAAAGTCAATGCAGTCTACACTGTGATTCCGTATAAGATGAACTACGTGTATGTTGATGGTGTTGATCATAGCAACCCCGAGGGGTATGATGCAACGGTGTGGTCGTTGGTATTGACTGATGCTGCACGTGAACATTATATCTTTAACGGCTGGTACACCGATGCAGAATATACCAATCGTATTACAGAGATTGCCGAGGGAACGGTTGGTAACCTTATACTGTACGCGAAGTGGACTCCTATTGAATATAAGGTAGTCTTTATGGATGGCAAGGATGTGATTGATAAGGTTGTTTATACGGTGGAAACCGAGAGCATTACTGCTCCTGAGGTGCCCGTGCATCCCGGCTATACCAGTGCATGGGAGGCGTATGAGCTTGTGCCCGGCGATATGACCGTCAATGCTTTGCACGAGATCAACACCTATACCGTGACTTATGAGAATACCAAGGATGTCTTGCACGGCAATCCCCTTAAGTACGTTGTAACCGATGAGACCGTCGTGCTTGCAGATCTTGCAAAGGACGGATACATCTTTGAAGGCTGGTATGCAGGCGACGTTCGCGTAACTGAGATCGCGCAGGGCAGCACGGGAGATGTGGTGCTGACTGCAAAGTGGACGCCCATTGTGTACAATATCAAGCTGCACTTTGATCCTGCTTGGGGCGAATATGTAGATGTAACCAATCCTTTGACCTATACTGTGGAGGATAGCTTTGAACTGATAGATCTTAAGTGCTTGATCCCCGGCTATGCTTTTGATGGTTGGTACACGGAAAAGAATTCGGCTACGGGTGAGAAGAAGACTGAGATCGTAGCTGGCAGTATTGGTGATATCGAGTTGTATGCAAGCTTTGCACTTGAACGCTATACTATTACTTACGTTGGTGTTGAGAATGCGGACAACAGTCACAATCGTAGTTATTACATGATCGATACTGCGACCTTCAGTATTAGTGATATCAACAGACCCGGATATATTTTTGCAGGTTGGTATGCGGACGAAGAAAGAACCGTTCCTGCAGCATTGAATGTATTCAAGGGAAGCATGGGGGATATCACGTTGTATGCGAAGTGGATTACAAAAACATACACCATTACCTATGATGCGATGGGCGGCTCGCTTCCTGATAATCCTACTACCTATGATATCACTACGTCTATTGTGCTGGCAGCACCGGAAAGACCCGGCTATGTATTCCAGGGTTGGTATAGTGATAAGATAGGTGGAGACATGATAACTGAGATTCAGCCCGGTTATGTTGGTGACCTTACGTTGTATGCACGTTGGCATGCAAAGCAGTTCTCCATTCAGTATTTCTTAGAGGGTGGCGAAAACGCCGCAGAGAATCTCACCTCCTATAACATTACGACAAAGTTCTCGTTTGCAGAGCCTACCAAGCGTGGTTATAAGTTTGCAGGTTGGTTTACTGATGATGCCTACACCGAGAAGATATCCGGTATTGGATCTGGTTCTGTTGGCAATTTGACGTTGTATGCAAAGTGGGAATTGGAGGAATATACAATTACTTATGATGTTCCTGCAGATGTTGAGCATGAAAACGAATTGAAGAAATACACCGTGGAAACCGATGCAACAGAGTTACTTGCAGCAAGCAGAAACGGATATGTCTTTGAGGGCTGGTATCTTGATGCAAAATACACTAAGGCAATCGCCCAAATCCCGGGTATCGGTTTGATTGGTGATTTGACTTTGTATGCAAAGTTTACACCCAAGCAGTATTACATCTGGCTTGGTTCCGATGAGGATAACAGCCACACCGTGACCTTTGAGCTCAACGGTGCAGGTGAGAGCTTTACGCAGGAAGTGACGATGATCAACGGACTTGCGTTCCCCGAAATCCCTGTAAGGGACGGTTACGTATTTGCAGGCTGGTTTGATAACGTTGCGTGCGAGGGCGATCTGTTTGACTTCTCGTTGCCTGTTCGTGAGGATATCACACTGTGGGCTAAGTGGATCGAGACCGAGAGCTTTATCAAGATCAACGCCCCCGTTGAAGTGGAGCTGAACGGCGTGATTAAGCACGAGTTTACCTTTGTAGCTCTGATTGACACCGTGATCACCGTGTCCACAAGCGGTACGCTGGATACCTGCGGCGCATTGTACGATGCAGATGGCAAGGTGCTGCTTACGAGCGATGATGCAAGTGCTGCCGATAAGAACTTCAAGATCACCTATAGCGTCAAGGCAGGCGAGGCGTACGTCATTACGGTTTATGGCTACAGCCAGGCAGTGCAGGGAACGAGTACGCTGAGCGTCAGCGGCTTTGCAACCGTTCCCGCAGGCGGTAAGGCGTTCTTGTCCAACCTGTTCGTGGTTGAGAGCGGTAACGGATACGAGCTGTCCGTGCCCGAGGCACGCGAGGGATACAAGTTCCTTGGTTGGGCAGATGCAGAGGGCAATCTTTATACCAATGCAAAGGGCGTCTGCCTGAAGGCTTGGGATAAGGATGGCGACGTCGTGCTTGTTGAAAAGTGGGAGCAGATTGTGTAAACAGGCAATTTGCCGGCTGAAAATTAAAAACGCGCGCACTCGCAGCAATGCGGGTGCGCGTTTGTTTTTTTGCGGGGTTCTGCCAAGGTGAAAGTCACGTGCGTAAGGGACTCAGAACCCGTGCTTGCGCATGTGGTATTTCGTATTGTACGCTTATCCAGCGCAAGCTTTGCACGAGCGGCTTTGCCGCGCGTGCGGGGGT
>JAGBXH010000433.1 GCA_017629395.1 Clostridia bacterium
CCCACAGAGGAGGAAACAACCGTGGAATATGTTTACAAGACCGTACAAAACCCTATCCATAACGGCGGCGGTGACCCTTGGGTCACGCAGCTCAACGGAGAATATTATTATTGCTATTCATCCGGAAACGGTGTCAGCGTAGCAAAGGTGCGTTCCATTGCAGAGCTGAAGCAAAACGGAAGACGCGTATACACTGCACCGCAGGGCACGATGTATTCTGCGGAATATTGGGCACCTGAGCTTCACTATATCAATGGTGAGTGGTACATTTACGTAGCAGCAGATGACGGAAATAATTACAACCACCGTATGTACGTGCTCAAGGGCACGTCGCAAGACCCCACAAAACCCTTTGAAATGGTCGGGCAGATCACAGATCCTACCAATAAGTGGGCGATTGACGGCACGGTGCTGCAGCTTGACGGTAAGCTTTACTTTATCTGGTCGGGTTGGGAAGGTGACGTCAACGTGGCACAAAACATCTATATTGCCCATATGAGTGACCCATGCACCATTGATTCCGAGCGTGTTTGCTTGTCTGTGCCTGAGTACTCCTGGGAAACTCACGGTCAGCCCTACGTCAACGAAGGACCCGCGGTGCTGCAGCATGACGGGAAGACCTATCTGGTATATTCCGCATCCGGTAGCTGGACGGATTACTATTGCCTTGGCATGCTGACCTTGACGGGCGACGATCCCTTGGACGCTTCCGCTTGGGAAAAGTCCGGCAGACCGGTTTTCAGAAACCGTCCTCAGGTCTGTTACGGTCCCGGACATAATTCATTTTGCACGGCTGAGGATGGAAGTGTTTGGATGATCTACCATGGCAATCAAATTTCGGGAACAGGTTGGCAGGGAAGATCGGTCTGGATCGCACCCGTGACATTTGAGGCTGACGGAGAACCCGAATTTGGCAAGCCCGAAACCGAGGTGCTGTTCCCGTTTGCTGAATAATTTAGGAATTTCCATATACCCTTCAGCTCGAGTTAATGAAAATTTTGATGAGAATTTTTTGAAAAACCGTACACTTTTTTGAAAAAAACGCATCTATAAGGGTGAAGGATGCTGAAAGGAGAATGATATGGAAACGAATTACGTCCGCATTCTGAGTGACGAAGAGATCATTGCGCTATACTGGGCGCGCAATGAGAATGCTATCAAACATACCGACGACAAATACCGTGCGTATTTGCTGAAAATTGCAAACAATATTCTAAAAGATATGCAAGACAGCGAGGAGTGCCTCAACGATACCTATCTGTCTGCATGGAATACCATTCCGCCCGAACGCCCGTATCTGTTAAAAGCTTTTTTGGCTGCCATTATCCGCAACCAGTCCTTGATGGTCGGTCGCAGACAAAAGGCGCAGAAAAGAGCTGCGATGAGCCAGGCCGTATCACTCTCCGAGCTGGAGGACGTGTTGGCGGATACGCGCGAAACGGATGATGCACACATGCTTGCCATGGTCATTGAATCGTATATTGCAAGCCTTGATAAGGATCAGCGGTATATTTTCCTTGGAAGATACTATTTCGGCAAGTCGATCGATGATATTGCAAGCGAAATGGGCGTGAGTCGCTCCAAGATCTCCAAGCAGATCGCGTACATCAAGCAAACCCTTCGCGAAAAACTTCAAGAGGAGGGGATCGGTCTATGAATAAGAACGTAATGATTGACGCGATTTCCGCCATTGACCAAAAGTATATCATTGAGTACGTGCAGTACGAAACCAAGCTGTCCATTCTCAAATCAAGACGCCGAAAGAGAAACCGCGGCATCTTGATCAGCGCAGCCTGCCTTGCTTTGGTGTTCTCCATGGTGATTGTCTCTCTGCCACTATCCTTTATCGTGCTTGGCAGCAAGCCCGTGCAAGAATGGGGCAGCCAAGTCATCGAGAACGTGCTGTTCCCGTTGGATAAGCAGCCCGAAAATCCGGACGATCCCGACGATCCTACGCCACCTGCACAAAGTCTGTTGCAGCTTAACTGGATCGAATGGAAGTTCACCGAAGAGCTCTTCAAAGCCCTCGGTGCAGGTACGGATGATTCGGTCATCGACAAGCTGCAATCCATGCAAAGCGATGGCTTTGTAGGCGAGAGTATGCAGGATCTCGGGGATTTCCTTGAGAGATTGTATGAGTATTATATGAAGCATAAGGATGAGATCGATGCGATCATAGGGGAGACGGATACCGAAGCGGAAACAGATACTGAATTTGAATCGGAAACAGAAGCTTTGCCTCCATTAGAACCGGGTGTAATTCGTGTGGATGATCAGGATGTACAGTATCAATTGAATGAACGTGGAGACTTATTTGTGGTTTTAGGATTCACGAATAAATCACAGAGTGATTACGGTTTCCGATATCGCGTAATTATTCCGGAAGAAATAGAGGGCATACCCGTCAAAAGTATAGCGGATAATGCTTTCAAAGACGATGAATTCCTGAAAGAGGTTGTATTACCCGATGGCTTGAACGAGATAGGCGCATATGCATTTTCGTGTCCGAATCTTGAAACGATCAATTTGCCGGAGTCTTTGGTAGCTATTGGCATTGCCGCATTCAAGAATGCTAATATTACGGAAATTGAAATCCCGCCCGATATCTTGCATATTCCCGAGGAAATGTGTTCCTACAACGAACATTTGGAAAAAGTCGTATTTACGGGGGATGTTCTGACAATTGGCGGTTCCGCATTTTCGTATTGCTCATCCTTGCAAAAGATAGATCTGCCGGAAAGTCTTTTAACGATGGGGACAAGTACATTTTATAGCTCCGGATTAATAAAAATTGTGATTCCCAAGAATGTAGGGAAGATTAGTGATGGAGCATTTTCACAATGTCGAAATTTGAACGTGGTCATTCTTTCAGATAACGTTCAGACGATAGGTGAAAAGGCTTTTCATAGTTCCGCTATTGAGATTCTTGATATACCATCCCCATATGTGTATATAGGAAGTGGGGCATTTTCCAATAGTACACTTCGTACCATAAATTATAATGGTACAAAAGCC
>JAGBXH010000434.1 GCA_017629395.1 Clostridia bacterium
GAGGTAGGTGTGGCCGTCCTCTGCTACGTAAAGCTCAGCCTTATCGGAAATGCCCCAAGCAACGTTGTTCGACCAGCCGTGCCACTCGTTGTTCCAATCCTTGGGCTTGTTTTCCTCGGTAAACGTGGTGTAAACGTAGCAGCCCTGGAAAGCATACGTGCCGATCTTGGTAACAGTCTGGGGAAGGATAATGTGTACCTTACAGTTCTCGAATGCATATTCGCCGATAGTGGTGATACTCGGGTCAATGGTGACCTTGGTAATATCGCGTCTGCCGCTGAGCAGGTATGCGGGGATCTCGGTTACGGGGAAGTCGGGGTTGCCGCCCAGAACGATCTCGCTGACAACGCCGCTGACGGAGTCGATATAAGTCGTACCATCGTTGAGCTTGACGTAGGTGACGCCGTAAGCATCCGTGAAGACGGTATCAACGTTCCAGGTTGTAAACTCACCGTAGGAGCACCATTCGCTATTCCAGGTGGTGGGCGCCTGCTCACCGCTATAGTAGACCTTGCCGCGGTTAAATGCGTAGGAGCCGATCGAGGTAACACCCTCGGGAATGAACAGGATCGCATGGTTGGAAACGTTATAGAATGCGTGGTCGCCGATCTCGGTCAGAGTGCTCGGCAGAACGGTTACGCTCAGGCAGTAGCAATCGTAGAATGCGTATCTGCCGATCTTGGTCAAGCCCTCGGGCGTGATTGCGATCTTGAGGCTGTCACAGCCGTAGAACGCGTACTCGGGGATCTCGGTAAGAGTGGAAGGCAGTGTGACGCTGAACAGCTTGTCGCAATCGTGGAATGCTTCAGCACCGATCGAGGTAACGCCCTCGGGGATCACGATGGAAATCAAACTGTCGCAATCGTAGAATGCACGGTCGCCGATCGCGGTCAGCGTATCGGGCAGCGTGATGCTGACGATATTCGATTGCTTGAATACATCACTGTAAATATACGTTACCTTATGATCCTTGGGCGCGATGATCACAACGGTATCCTTGGTTCCGTCAAAGCTGTAAACGCTTGCGGTACCGTCGTTGTGCAGGATATAGGTAATGCCGTTGTCCGTATCCTCATAGAGCTCCTTGAAGCACCAGAAGATATTCATCGTATTGCCGGAGAACCATCTTGTATCCCAGCCTGCGGGCTGGAAGCGTGCATCGGGATAGATCTTTTCGCAGGTGAATGCATACAAGCCGATCTTCTCGACGGTTACGGGAATCTTGACGTCTTCCAGACCCGTGTTGTAGAATGCATGGTCACCAATGGTGGTCAAAGATGCGGGGAAGACGATCTCTGTCAGATTATTACAATATGCAAACGCATAGCTTGCAACCTCAACCACGCCCTCTTCCAGGGTGATCTTGGTGATATTGTTGTTGCTCGAGAAGAGGTTAGCGCCGATGACTACCTTGTATCCCTCAACTCCACCGATGATCAGCTCGGATGCCTCGTGGTCGTAATTGTAGACGTAAGCGTAGCCGCTGTTGGTCAGCACGTAGGAAATGCCGTTTTCGTCGGTATAGGTGTCCTTGAAGTCCCAAACCGTGTTGGCGGTGCACCAGTTTGCGTGCCAGCCCTCGGGCTTGGTAGCGCAGATGACGAAGATGCTGCCGCTCGTAAATGCTTCCTTACCGATGGTCTTGATCGAGTCGGAAAGGACTACCTTTTCGATGGAGGTGTTCGCAAATGCGTAAGCACCGATCTCCTCAAGGGATGCGGGCAGGGTGATTTCATTCAGGTTGTAATTATGGCGGAACGCGGAGTCGTCCAGCTTGACAACGCCCTCAAGCAGGGTGAGCTTTCTCAGCTCCCAGTTGCCGTTGGTGGAGCCGCCGTGTACGACCACCTTATAGCCCTCAACGCCTGCGATGGTCAGCTCGGAGTTTTGGTAACGGTAACGGTACAGGTGTGCCCAGCCGTCCTCGGTCAACAGATAGGTGTTGCCGTAGACCTCGTCGGTATAGAGTTCACCGGCGGGTGCGTCCCAGACAACTGTGTTGGATTCCCAACCGTACCAGTTTTCATGCCAGTCGGTCAGCTTCTTATTGTTGGAAACGTATACGTAGTTTTCGCTGAATGCATTCTCACCAATTTCCTTGACCGTAAGGGGCAGTTGGATATGACGCCAGTTGCCGCCCGAGAATGCGTTTGCACCGATCTTGGTGATGCTTTGGTGAATGGTGATCTTGGTGATATCACTTCTGCCGTTGAGCAGGTTTGCGGGGATCTCGGTTACGGGGAAGTCAGGGTTGCCGCCCAGTACGATTTCGTTGACAGTGCCGCTGACACCGGCAATGGAAGCGGTGCCGTCGGCAAACAGCACGTAGGTAACACCGTAATCATCGGTGAAGTACTTCTCAACGCCCCAAACAACGTATTCCTCTCTGTTGTTGCCGTTCCAGGAAGGATTCCAGCCGGTGGGGGCTTCGGGTACGCAGGTATAGATGGTGCCGTTGCTGAAGGCATATTCGCCGATCGAGGTCACGGATGTGGGGATAAAGACGATCTGCAAATATTCACCCTCGAAGGCACGTGCGCCGATGCTCGTCAGGGTAGAGGGCAGCGTGACGCTACGGATAGAATAGCAGTAAGCAAATGCATAATCACCGATCGAGGTGACGCCCTCGGGGATGATGACGTTTTGCATTTCACACCATGCAAAAGCGTAGTTTTCGATCGAGGTCAGTGCACTCGACAGCGTCAGTGAGGTCAAGTTGTAATTGTCAGAAAATGCGTGTTCGCCAATCTTTGTTACGCTGTTGGGGAGTATCAGCTCTCTGATGTCGCAATGATGGAAAGCCTGATTTTCAATGGTGGTCAGCGTACCGGGAAGCGTTACGCTCGTCAGATTGCCACAGCCGTAGAATGCCTGCTCCTCGATGACCTTAACGCCCTCGGGGATGACGATGCTTACCAATGCGTCACACTCGGAGAAGGTGTACTTGCTGATCTTGGTCAGCTTATTGGAGAGCGTTACACTCTTCAAAATGTCACAATTGTTGAAGGCGTATTCGCCGATCTCAATGACGGTATTGGGAAGGGTGATCGATACCAGCGTATTGCAGTTCTGGAATGCGTAAGGCGCGATCTTGGTGACGACGTAGCCGTCGATGCCGATGACCGCCTCGGTCAGGGTAGCGGTGTAGCCGATGACGTGTGCGGTGTTATCGCCCATGAGCGCGTAAATGACACCAGAAGCATCGGTCAGAATGCTTTCAACACCCCAGGTTACTTGGTTGGACTGTTCTCCGTTCCAGTACTGACTCCAGCCGGAGGGCGCCTTGGCTGCTGCTGCGTAAATGTTTATGCTTTGCGAGAATGCGTGGTCGCCGATCGAAGTGACCGCTGCGGGGATAAAGACCACTCTTGTATTGGTTCCGTTAAAGGCGCTGTAGCCAATGGTGGTCAGCGTGCTCGGCAGCGTGATCTCTGTTACGCTCCAGCAGCTTTGGAATGCATAGTTACCGATTTTGGTAACGCCTTCGGGAATGATAATGCTCGTCAGTTTGCTGCAGTTGGAAAATGCACCGTCGCCAATGATTCTCAAGGAGGTGGGCAGCGTGATGCTTGCAAGCGCATAGCATTCACGGAATGAGCCTTCACCGATCTCGGTCAGCGTGGAGGGCAGCGTGATGGATGCGAGCATATCGCAGCTTGCAAACGCTTCATAGCCGATGGTCACAACGCCTTCGGGGATGACGACCGAGGTAATATTATCGTAGTTATAGAAGACTCGAGAGGGAATAGCGGTAATCTTATAGCCGTCCAGACCGATGACGACGTCGTTGACGCTGCCGTCGAATCCAATGACGATCGCTACGCCGTTATTCAGGCACAGGTAGGTGATACCGTTGTGCGTGACGGCACTGTCAAAGAACAGCGCGGGATCGCTGTTTGTATCAAACGTGGGCTTGGCGGGCAGCTTGGAAGCGCTCTGACCAAGGTAATCAGCAGATACGGGAGAGCTGTTGCAGGTAACGTTACCGGTGCTTACGACGCTGTTTGTCACGTAGCACTGATCGGTGGGATGTGCAATCAGATGACCAACGTATGCGTTGATGTTGCTGCCTGTGGTATTGACCGTGACCGTATTATGGTTAACGCGGACGTTGTTCATCACAATGCGGTAGTCTACGTAGGATGCGATCGCACCGTAGTTGATCTCATACCACTGGTTGGGAAGCGTGTTCGATGCGTTGACGGTAACGACAATGTTATCCAGCGTCAGATTTTCGATCTTACCGCTTACGTTCTTGAACAGACCGATATTTGCGCTCGTGTTTTCAAACGTGGTAGCGACCTTCATGTTCTTGATGGTATAGTAATTACCGTCGAAGTAGCCGCGGAAATCGCCCGGAGTCGACCATTCCATGCCGTTCAGGTCGATATCGTTTGCTAATTCGTAATATGCCCACTCGTTCATGTTCAGCAGATCCTCGGGCGTGGAAACCTGGACCACTTCGTCCTTTGCAAAGTACATGACGTCGTATCTTTCGGTCTCAACCGTGAGTTCCTTGCCGCTGATACTGAAGTTGGAGTAGGTGATGGCTTCTACCTGATAGGAGTGGATGCCGCCGTATCTGTTATCGTGCAGCGGGATCAGCAGCGTATTCTGATCCAGCATGATGATCTGATCTGCGGTAAAGACGAGCCGGTTATATCCGTAATACTGATTGTAATCACGAACAACGACTTTGTCTACGTCGTAGCCGGTCTTGTTGGAGAGTGCTACGTAGATGCCGATAAAATCAGAGGGGAATGCATAGTCGATCAGCGTGCCCTCGTCGTCAACAACGCCGATGCTCTCTACGATCAGCTTACCGTTGATAAATACGGTTGCAACGTTGTTGCTGTCCAGCGTATAGGTGTGTGTTTCGCCGTTTGCGGTTGCGGTCAGGCTTTCCACTACAAAGTCGGTCAAGCCGCCCTCGAACTGGTTTTCGTGCTTGATCTCAACACGCACGACCTCGTTGGAGGAGGTGGGGATCGCGGGATAATCCTTGCCGTTGATGCGTACGGTATTGATCACTGCGCCGCCGGGGTTGACGACCGTGACGTCGATATAGACGTACTCACCCTCGGAAACCGCGGAGGTGTTACCAACCTCTGCGCTGACGGGGTAGAACAGAACCTTGGTCAGCACCGAGAGCTCAACCGTCTTGGTGATGACGCCGTTGCCGTCGTTGAGGTCGTATTCGTAGGTCAGTACGATCTTATAAGTATGGTTAGAGATCAGCTCACTGAAGGTAGCGGCGTCAAAGGTCTCGCTGCTTGCGATCAGCTCGTCGTCCAGGTAAATGCTCAGATCGGTGATCTGTGCAACACCGTCGGGGTCGATCTCGGTGGAGGAAACGTTGATGTAATCGTGGCTCTTATCGATCTCGGTCAGGGAGAACTGAGGTGCGATCTTGGCACCGGTCTTGATGACGACCTCGGAGGTTGCTTCTTGCACGCCGTTGCCGTCGTTAAGATCGTAGATATAGGTCATTCTGACCGTGTATGCGGTGTTGGAGAGCAGACCGCCAAACTCTCTGGTTTCCAGATCAGCCTCAACCGTGTCGCCGTTTGCGCAGATCAGCTCCAGCTTGGTCAGCGTCAGCAGCGTGTCGGGGTCAAGCGTGGAAACGTCGAAGGTCAGCTCCTCCTTGCCCTTGGAAACCTGGGAAAGTGTGACCTTGGGCGTTGTTTTTGCAACCGTTCTGATCTTGAGCTCCTGCGTTGCCTCGTGTGCACCGTCGCCGTCACCCAGGTCATAGGTGTACGTTACCTTGACCGTGTATACAGTGTTGGAGAGCAGGCCCTCGAAGCTTCTGGTGTCGGTGGATACCTCGGTCGAGCCGGTCTTGTCGCAAATCAGCTCCAGCTTAGTCAGCGTTGCAACGCTGTCGGGGTCAGTGAGCGACAGCTGGAAGGCAAGACCGGTCTGGGTCTTGGACTCCTCGGTCAGCGTGACAAGGGGAGTTGCTCTTTGCAGCGTGTTGATCACCAGATCCGCTGTCTCTACGTGGATGCCGTTACCGTCGCCCAGATCATAATAATAGGTAGCGCGGACGATGTATTCGGTATCGGAGAGCAGATCGGTCAGACTTCTTGCGTCAACGGGAACGTCAACAACGCCCGTCTTGGCAGAGATCAGCTGCAGCTTTTCCAGCTTGGCAATACCGTCGGGATCTGCAAAATCCAAAGAAAATTCAATGCCGCTCTGGCTTGCGGATACCGCGTTCATGCTCAGAGTAGGTACGGTCTTTTCCTTGGTGGTAAAGGTAATGGAAACGCTTTCCTCGTTTGCGCCGTTGAGATAGGACGCGGTCAGCGTGTACTCGTTGGCGGAAAGAAGATCGGTCACCTGCAGCGAATCCGCGGGCAGATTGACCTTACCCTCGGTTGCGTGCTCCAGCACCAGCGAGGTGACGGTCTTATCGGGCGCGTTATCGTGCCACAAAAGCTCGTAGCTGATCTCCTGTGTGCCGAGCGTGACGTTATTGAACAAAAGGATGGCATTGGTATAGAACGCCTTGGTTTGCAGCACGTAGACGTTTGCGCCTGTGCCGTCCAGCGCGTCGTAATATGCAAGGATCGCATACTGATAGAGCGAATTGGTGGTCAATCCCTCAAACTTGACGGGGGTTGCCTGATCCAAGGTAACGGTCTGCGTATTCAGCACCGTTTCACCGTCGTACAGCACTGCCATCACGGTGCCCTCGCTCTGTGCGATCAACGAAAGAGCGTCTTCCACGGACACCTCAAAGGAGATATCGTTGAAGCCAATGCTCTCGCCCTGCACGATCGATACGGGCTGCTTATCGGACCACACGCCTGCGCGCACGGTCTTATCGCCGTCCATGCGAACGTCCTTGATATCGGTGCCGTCAACGTATTTGATGGCATCGATGGTATACTCCTGCACGCCCTCAACGTCGCCTACGTTGACCTTAAGGATCAGGTTTTCCATATCCGAGCCGGGCTCGAACATGTAGGAGGAGTATTTGTTGCCGTTGAGCGTGAAGGACAGGATCTCGTAGCTGTCGGGGTTGTCGATATGGACAGTGATATAGATATCCTGGCTCTTTTGCGCATAGTAGATGGGCTTGGCAGCGCCCTGGACCTGGAGAGAGTCCTTGGCATCCTCTAAGAGAATGTCGGAGTTGTCACTGCCGGATTCCACCTGATCAAACGGGTCGTTCTGATCAGCTTCGTTTCCGGGCAGAGCACCGCTGACGTGCCCCTTTCCGTTGTGACCGGAATTGTTTTCGGGGGCGTCGCCGTTGCTGCCCGAGTTTTGCTCGGGGCCGCCGCCGTTATTGTTCTCGTTTTTACCCAACACGTGGTCGGACATGCCAAACGAGAGCAACACCTGCTCAGGGCTGAGCTGGGCGCTTGCCTTGGCGGTATCGCCAATGGTCATGCCTGTGTAGACCGGCTCTGTGCCGCCGCCACCCAGGATGCCGCCTAAGCCGCCTAAGCCGCCACCACCGTCGCCCGTACCGCCCGTGCAGGCAGAGAACGACAGAATGACTGCCAGCATGAGTGTTGCCAGCATGGCGAGCACTCGTGTTGTCATGTGCTTTCTGCATGAATTTACGTTTTTGTTCGTTTTCATGAGTTCACCTTCCTTGAAGAATTTTTTGCTTTACATATAATTATAAAATATTATATGTATGGATGATATCATTGTAGCACATGCGCCTTATATTGTCAAGTTTTTTGCATAAAATCAGGAGTTTTTTGCACAAATTGCATCGTTTTTTACCGTGTCTTGACGCAGGGCGTAAAATGTGGTATAATTCAGTGTAAGGATATGTCTTGGAGGACGATATGGAAACACCCATCAAGCAAATATCGGGGCTCAGGCCCGAAACCATCAGAACCTATAATGACGGCGTGGTGCGCATGATGAGCGTGGTGCTCAATTTGGCGGCGGATGCGCTGGATGCGTCCGTGATTGACGAGATCGCGCGCGAGTGCGGTGTGTCGCGCGCATACGCGTACGCCGAGTGCTTAGCCGCACTTTGCGGTCTTGACACCTCGGGGCGCGATCGCGACCTGTTCCGCCATTATTTCGTGCCCATGATACACGAGCTCGATCCCGCGGACTTTGAAAACGATGCGTATTATCAAAATATTAAGATCAAGCCGGGCAAGAGCGGCAAATGGGAATACAGACAAATGAAGCTGAAGCCCTGCGAGGCGTTCGTGTGCAACGACTTTTTGGTCACGCGCGACGGGCGCATGATCCCGCAGCTGGGCTTCTTTATGCGCGAGTTTTCTTTCCCGGGCGTGCTGGAAAACGGCAGGGAATGGATGACGCTGATGCCAAACGAAACCGTGACTTCTAAACAAGCGATTGAAAAATCACATGGAAAAGTGCTGACTTTCGGACTTGGACTGGGGTATTTTGCCTATATGGCGGCAAGAAAGCCCGAGGTCGAGTCGGTCACCGTGGTGGATCTGAGCGCGGATGCCATCGCACTTTTTGAGCAAAATCTGCTGCCGCAGATGGAGTGTAGAGACAAGATCAAGGTCGTGCACGCGGACGCGTTTGCCTTTGCCGAGCAGCACTATCCGAGAGACGAATTTGACTTTGTGTTTGCCGATATCTGGCATGACGTCTCGGACGGCAAGGATCTCTACCTGCGTTTTAAGCAGCTGGAACGCCTTAACGGGCGCACGGAATACACGTATTGGTTGGAAAACTCAATCAAATGTTACATTGACGACACGCTTTGGCCGTAAAAATCTGCTATAATAACCATTCAATCAGGATGACAAAGGAGGATATTATGAAAAACAGAATTTCATGCCTGGCATTATGTCTGTTGTTGCTTATCATTTTGGCAAGCTGCGAGACGGTTGAGGACACCTTCCCGATCTTTGAGTTTGAACAAAGCGACGCTTGGGTGGACGTAAACAATGCAACCTTGACCATGTATTTTGCAACGGAGGATCAAAACGGTGACGGTTGGATTCCCAACGACACCCTGGTGCTTTACGTAAGCAACTCCGACAAAGCTCTTGCGTTTGACCACGCGGGGGAGAAAATTGCAGATTATCGATCGATCGAAGGGTATACGCCGTTATCCGAATATAGCCGCAGCTCGCATGGCAGCAAATATGCCGCGACCAAAATGCCATTCAGCGGACGTTTGAAGTATCAATATTGCGAGGATATCCTGATCCCGAGTGAGTATTTGCAGGGTGAGCAGGGTGAATTGCATTTTTATCTTTGCGACGTGTCCAAGACTCCCGATGGGTATATGATGGTCACGCTCAGGTATATCAAGAACGTGGGGTATCTGACCAAGGATGGGATGGTCACGTTCGATTTTGAAAATTGCACTATAGGAAATCCTCGCCATTAAAATCTTTCCCCGAGCCGCGCCATGCGCGGCTCGGGGATTTTCTTTGCCGAAAAAACTGCTATAATTTTCACAATCTTATTGCATTTGACAAAAGTATATGGTATAATGGACAAGGTTAATACCAACGTAAAAACACCTTATACATACAGAAAGGGTATTCAACATGGCAAAAAAGGTAATTGATAAGTTCACCGCACTTGCGGGCGAGAACGTCGATCCCCGTACCAGAAGATATCTCGTTCCCAAGAGAGTCGTTCTGACCAAGGGTAACGTCACGGGTGCTGAAAACCTGCTTGACGAAAAGAGCAACCAGATCACGCTGGTGGTAGGACAGGACAACTGCACGCTGCGCAACGAGCCCGGTAAGCCCCACGCGGC
>JAGBXH010000435.1 GCA_017629395.1 Clostridia bacterium
CAAAAAATTCAAAAAATATTTGCATAAGGTATTGCAAAGCGCGAAAACTTGTGATATAATGCATATGGTAAGATATCATGTTGGAGTGGGTTGAGCAAATCCACTCCAAAAATTTTGTTATGGGAAAGGAGCTTTTCGTATGAGCAACGTACAGGGCGCAAAGCGTCAGGGCAGTATCGCGCAAAAGGTCTGGGATATCGTGCTCCCCACCGCCGACGAGCTGGAATACGTTCTTTGGGACGTAGAGTTTGTCAAGGAAGGTGCGGATCATTACCTGCGCATCACCATCGACCATCCCGAGGGCATCACCATTGAGGATTGCGAGCGTTTCCACCGCGCTATCGACCCGGTGCTGGACGAGACCGATCCCATCCAGCAGGCGTATATTCTGGAGGTTTCCTCCCCCGGTATTGAGCGCGAGCTGAAAAACCGCGACCACGTGATGATGTGCCTGGGTGACACGGTAGAGGTCAGACTTTACTCGGCACAGCACGGCGCAAAGGTGCACCGCGGTACCTTGGTCGGTATGACCGAGGCGGGCAACGTGCAGATCGAGCAAAACGAAACATTATTGGAGTTTGATGCCGACAAGGTCGCAAAGCTGCAGACCGTGTTTGATTTCGGCGCAAACTAAGAAAGGATATAGAAATGAATAACGAATTTTTCGCTGCCCTTGAGCTGCTTGAAAAGGAAAAGGGCATTCCGAAGGAGTACATGATCGAAAAGATCGAGGCGGCGCTGCTTTCCGCATTCAAGAAGGAATACGGCAACGGCACCAACGTCAGAATCCATATCGACGAGGTCAAGAAGGACGTGCGCGTTTATCAGCAGCACGAGGTAGTTGAGGAGGTTGAAGATCCTCAGACCCAGATCTCCCTGGCAGATGCCAAGGCGATCAGCAAGAGATACACCGTGGGCAAGATCGTGGAAACCGAGGTCAAGCCCAAGAACTTCCGCAGACTCAGCGCAGCCGCTGCAAAGTCGGTCATCATCCAGGGCATTCGCGAGGGTGAGCGCAGAGCAATGCAGGAGGCTTACGAGAACAAGAGAGAAGAGATCATCACCGCAACCGTTGATAAGGTTGACTTTGAGACCGGCAACGTGCTGCTGGCTACCGACGACGGCAGAGCAGTGCTTCGCTACGAGGAGCAGATCCCCGGCGAGAGCTTCTACCCCGGTGACAAGATCAAGGTATTCGTACAGGAAGTCAACAAGGAGTCCAAGGGCCCCATCGTCACGCTTTCCCGTTCTCACGCCGGCTTGGTACGCAGAATGTTCGAGCTGGAGGTTCCCGAGATCGCAGACGGCGTTGTCATGGTCAAGGGCGTTTGCCGTGAGGCAGGCTCCAGAACCAAGATCGCGGTATACTCCAGAGATCCCGACGTTGATCCCGTAGGCGCGTGCATCGGTAACCGCAGCATGCGTATCGACAGCATCGTTGAGGAGCTGCGCGGCGAAAAGGTGGACATCGTCAAGTACAGCGAGCAGCCCGAGGAATTCGTGGCAGCCGCACTCTCTCCCGCACAGGTGCTGGAGGTAACCATGACCGCAGAGCGCGCATGCCGCGTGCTGGTCAACCCCGATCAGCTTTCCCTTGCCATCGGTAAGGAGGGTCAGAACGTGCGTCTGGCTGCAAGACTGACCGGCATGAAGATCGATATCAAGGCTGAGTAAGCCAACGTATCATGGAAAAGGTAAAAAAGATACCCATGCGTCAGTGCCTGGGCTGCAACGAGCATAAGCCCAAGAGGGAGCTGATCCGCTTGGTGCGCACGCCTGAGGGCGAGGTGGTTGCCGATATGACCGGCAAGAAAAACGGTCGCGGCGCGTACCTGTGCCCCAGCGAGTCCTGCCTGCGCCGCGTGCAAAAGAGCAAGCGCGCGGAAAAGGTGCTGGAATGCGCCGTACCCGACGAGGTGTACGAAGAGGTTGCAAGAGCTCTTGCGGAGGAAAAGGCGTGAGCGCGCAGGATCGTCTGCTTGGCGCGATCGGGCTTTGCCGCAGAGCGGGCAAGCTGGTCTGCGGGGTGGATCTGATCTGCACTGAGATGCGTAAGCGCAAGAGCGTGCAGCTGGTTCTCGCAGCAAGTGACGTATCGGACAATACGAAAAAGAAACTCAACGATAAATGTAAATTCTACGGCGTAACGCTGGCATTCCTGCCCTGCACGGCAGAGGGATTGGCAGCAGCCGTGGGCAAGGACGCACCCATTGGCGCGGTGGCGATTACCGATGCAGGCTTTGTGCAGGCGGTAAAGGAGCATCTGCCGGCGCAAGAGTAAGGGCGCGCCGATGCATCCCGCTTGCGGATGCAACCAAATGGGTGATTGTAAGGAGGATTTATGGCAAACAACCCGCAATTCAAAGTTATGCAGCTCGCCAAGGATCTGGGACTGAAGAGCAAGGACGTGGTGGATCTGTGCCAGGAAAAGGGTATGGATATCAAAACGCAGAAGGTGCTTGAGCCCGCAGAGTTTGACCTTCTTTTTGACGCGCTTACCAAATCCCGTCAGGTAGACAATATTGACGATTACTTAGACGGCATAACCTATATTCCCTCCCGCCTTCCCAAGAAGGAGAGTGCAGAGGAAAAGGCAGCAGCGGAAAAGCTTGCAGCAGAGAAGGCGGCAGAAGCGCTTGCAGCGCAAAAGGCAGCAGAAGCGCTTGCAGCAGAGAAGGCAGCGGCTGAAAAAGCAGCGGCTGAAAAGGCTGCGGCAGAAAAGGCAGCAGAAGCGCTTGCAGCGCAAAAGGCAGCAGAAGCGCTTGCAGCGCAAAAGGCGGCTGCAGATAAGGCGGCAGCGGAAAAGGCAGCTGCAGATAAAGCTGCAGAAGCGCTTGCAGCGCAAAAGGCAGCAGAAGCGCTTGCAGCGCAAAAGGTAGCAGCAGAAAAGGCAGCAGCAAGAGCAGCAGCCATCGAAAGAGCGGCAGCCATCGAGGCAGCAGCAAGAGCGGCAGCCGACAAGCGTGCGCAGGCAAATGCAGAGCGTCGCCCCGCCCAGCAGGGACAGGGCAGACCTGCACCCGCACAGGGACAAGGCAGACCCGCACCTGCACAGCAGGGTCAGGGCAGACCTGCACCCGTGCAGGGCGCACAGAACGACCGCTTCAACCGCGACGGTCAGAGACCCGCGCAGGGCGCACAGAACGATCGCTTCAATCGCGACGGTCAAAGACCCGCGCAGGGCGCGCAGAACGACCGCTTCAACCGCGACGGTCAAAGACCCGCGCAGGGCGCACAGAACGATCGCTTTAACCGTGACGGTCAAAGACCTGCACCCGCGCAGGGGCAGGATCGCGGCTTTGGCGACCGCGGCAGAGATAACCGCCAGGGTAACCAAAGACCCAACAACGGCTTCAATCAAAGAGGCGGCATGGATAAGGACGATTACGTACCCTCCGCACCCAAGGAAAAGTTCCAGGTGCAGGCAATCGTGCGCGGTCAGACCCCCAAGGGCGGTGACGGTCAGCACAAGAAGGGCGCAGTACGCGTTGTAGATACCAGAACCACCGAGGTCGATCTTTCCAAGTATGATGAAAGATTGGATACCTTCGTTACCGAGACCGAAAGAGATCTGCGTGACGGCAGCCGCGGCGGCAAGAAGCAGCAGGTCGGCAAGCCCATGGGCAAGAACCAGAAGGGCAACAAGAAGCAGCAGGTTGTGGTCAAGCAGGTCGTTCGCGTAGAGATTCCCGAGGAAATTTCCGTGGGCGAGCTGGCAAGCAGACTCAAGGCAAGTGCGGGCGAGGTGATCAAGAAGCTGGTGGGACTTGGCGTTATGGCTACCGTTAACCAGCTGATCGACTTTGACACCGCAGCCATGATCTGTGAGGAAATGGGCGCGGAGTACACCCGTGAGGTGGTCGTGACCATTGAGGAAAAGCTGTTCGATCAGAGCGAGGATACCGACGAGATGCTGCAAGGCAGAGCACCCGTTGTGTGCGTCATGGGTCACGTTGACCACGGTAAGACCTCTATTCTGGACGCCATCCGCCATGCAAACGTCACCGCAGGCGAGGCAGGCGGTATTACCCAGCACATCGGTGCATACAGAGTCAAGATCAACGATCAGGATATTACCTTCTTAGACACCCCCGGTCACGAAGCGTTTACCGCTATGAGAGCGCGCGGTGCACAGGCAACCGATATTGCCATTCTGGTGGTTGCTGCCGACGACGGCATCATGCCTCAGACCATTGAGGCGATCAACCACGCAAAGGCTGCGGGCATTGACATCATCGTTGCCATCAACAAGATGGATAAGCCCACGGCAAATCCCGACGCGGTCAAGCAGGAGCTGACCAAGTACGATCTGGTACCCGAGGAGTGGGGCGGCGACGTCATTTGCGTGCCCGTATCCGCACTGACCAAGATGGGTATCGACGATCTGCTTGAGAGCGTGTTGCTGGTTGCAGAGGTCAAGGAGCTCAAGGCAAATCCCGACCGCCGCGCAAAGGGTATCATCATCGAGTCCAAGCTGGATAAGGGACGCGGTCCCGTTGCAACCGTGCTGGTACAGAACGGTACTCTGCACGCAGGTGACGTGGTCATCGCAGGCACTGCAGTAGGTAGAGTCAGAGCTATGACCGACCACACCGGTAAGGTAGTCAAGGTGGCAGGTCCTTCCGTGCCCGTTGAGATCACCGGTCTTGCAGAGGTTCCTCAGGCAGGCGACCAGTTCGCAGCAGTTGAGGACGAAAAGATGGCAAGAGAGCTGGCAGAGCAGAGAAAGGCAGAGGCAAAGGAGGAGGTCTTCAAGGCGAACTCCAGAGCCAACCTCAACGATCTGTTTGCACAGATCTCCGAGGGCGTCAAGGACCTCAACGTCATCGTCAAGGCAGACGTGGATGGCTCGGCAGAGGCTGTCAAGCAGTCCCTGCAAAAGCTTTCCAACGAGGAAGTCAAGGTCAACATCATTCACGCAGCCGTCGGCGGCATCACCGAGGGCGACGTTATGCTGGCAGCAGCGTCCAACGCTATCATCGTCGGCTTCAACGTGCGTCCCGATAAGAGCGCACTGGATAGCGCAGAGCGTCAGAGCGTGGATATCCGCACCTACCGTATCATCTACGATTGCATCGAGGAGATCTCCGCTGCAATGAAGGGTATGCTTGCACCTCAGTTTACCGAGGTATTGCTGGGTCACGCACAGGTCAGACAGACCATTCACGTGCCCAACGTCGGCTTTATCGCAGGCTCTTACGTGCAGGACGGTAAGATTACCAGACAGGCACAGATCCGTATCGTACGTGACGGCATCGTGATCTTTGAGGACGAGATCGCATCGTTGCGCCGCTTCAAGGACGACGTCCGCGAGGTTGCTGCAGGATACGAGTGCGGTATCAGTCTCAAGAAGTTCAACGATATCCGTACCGATGATATTCTCGAAGCATTCATCATGCAGGAAGTTGAGAGATAAAAGAATAAAGGGGAGCACGACGTGCTCCCCTTGTTTTGTATGAAAAGTTTTGATCGAGCTTTTTCAAAAGCTCGCGGGCTCCAAGGGCGGCGCCCTTGGTCGCTCGTCGCAACGAGCGAAACTTATTCTCGCTGTTTAATTTCGCGCAGCGAAATATGTTCTTCTTTGCAGTTTCTTGCTCAAAAAGAACGGAAACGATTTTCTCACATTTCACCACAACAGGTAACCAATCCCCAAATTTGTAGGGGAGGATATTATCCTCCCGCACGCGATGAGGAAGAAATGTGTTTGGATATCACGTTCATAAATTCTTTTCGTGCGGGAGGATGATATCCTCCCCTACGGAAGCTCGTTTTTTACATTGAGATTAATTCTCTCCGTGCTTTCTTTGAGCAAGTAGGCACAAAGAAAGCACCAAAGAAATGCCGTAAAGAGAGTTTCGCTCGTTGCGACGAGCGACGAGGGCTGCGCGCCCTCGACCTGCGCCGCCTTTTGAAAAAGGCGGGCGAAAACTTTCATCGTTGGGGGCGTTTTAATTTGTCAAGGCGTCCTCGATTGCTGTCACGAGCTCTTCGTGTGTGATCGGGCCTTGGAATTTTGCTGTAATAATGCCGTCACCGTTGACCACCACGGTCATGGGATACGTGCCCGTGCCGCCCAGCGCGGTGTAATATTCGTTTGCATCCAAGCCGAACAGCATAAGCGTATCGGGATAATTTTCGGCAATGTATTCGTCTGCCGTTTCGCTTTCATACAAGGTGTGCAGGGCGAGCACGCTTGCTTTGTCCGCGTACTCATTTGCCAGTGCGTCAAAGTAGGGCAATTCTTCGATACAAGGAGCGCACCAGGTGCCCCAGAAGTTGATCACGGTCACTTTCCCCGCATTTTGCGAAACAGTAAAGGTCTGCTCCGTGATTCCCGTTCGGTCTAAGAGATTGACCGTTTGATCTATGCATACGTTGCCGACCTCGTTTCCGTCGGGAATTTCGGGGGCTTGGTAAATGAAATTGCAGTACACGAGTGCGCCAATCAGCGCAGCACTCATCAGCACGGCTGCCGTGATGGAGAGCACCTTGCGGCGCTTGGCATACTTTTTGGTCAGATCGGGGGAAGCGGGTTTGCCTGCGATCTCGTCAGGGGGCAGCACGAACTTCGAGCCCTTCCACGTGATCGCGCCCGTAGGACAGGTGGATATGCACTCGCCGCAGCTGATGCACTCTGCGTCACCCACGTGGCGAATGTCCATTTGACATTTTGCATGGCATTTGCCGCAGTCAATGCATTTTGGCTTGTTGAGCTTGATGCCCAAGAACGAGATCTTGTTAAACAGACCGTACAACGCACCCAAAGGACAGAGGAAGCGGCAGAAAAAGCGGAATACAAAGATGCTGCCGACCACAACTGCCAGCAAGAGAGCGAATTTCCAGGTGAAAAGCGGACCCAACATGGGCAAAAGGCTGTTATTCTGACCGCCAATCAGCATGCCGATCGCGCCCTCCAGCGTGCCTGCGGGGCAAATGTACTTGCAAAAAGCAGGCAAGGGGTAGTCGCGAAATGCATAAATCAAGGGCAGCGCAATTGTGAAAAGTGCCAAAATTACATATTTTAAGTAAGAAAGTACGCGAGTTGCGGAACTTTTTTTGATTTTTGGCGTCTTTATTTTATGAAGGAGCTCTTGCACAAGCCCGAACGGGCAGAGAAAACCGCAGATCCAGCGTCCGAGCAGAATACCGTACAGAATGATGATGCCGAAAATATACGCAGGCACGCGTATGCCCGAGGAGGCAAGAGCGTTTTGCAGCGCGCCCAAGGGGCACGCACCCGCGGCACCGGGGCAGGAATAGCAATTCAGTCCCGGTGTACACACGGCTTTTAAGGGTCCTTGGTAGATCTGACCCGTGAAAAAGCCCTTGATATTGGCGTTTGTCAGCAGGGCTGCATAGAGCTGAATGAGTCTTCTTTTGGTGGGGATGAGCGATAAAAGTGTTTCCTTTGGTGACTTTTTAACTGTTTTTTTACGCATTTTCATCACCCCAATCCAATGCACTCGGTGCAAATTTTAACGGCTTTTTGCAGCACGTCGTTTACACTTCCGTTCAGAATGCCCGCAACGATCAGGCAGACGGCTGTGACGAGGAGTATCAAGCGCAAGACAAATATTGTGTAATCGGGTAGCCCCTTCTCTTGCTTTCCCCTCGGCTTTTTTTCAGCTGCGGGAGCAGGGAGCAGCATGATGGATTTGGCGTACAGAATGGCATTCTCGTAGCTGATATCGGTCAGAATTCCGATTGCCAGGCAGTAGAGCAGGGCTGCAGCGGTAAAGCACAGGGTGGGGATCACCGCATCGAGGATCTGCGCGTTCAGCAGCTCGCCCGTCTCGGTGAAGTTGTTAAGATTATTCAAGTAAATCAAGGGATATGCAGCGCATAGCATGCAGATGGAAGCTGCTGTGATGCGCATGGATTTCAGATAGATCTCATGCTTGATAAGCGGCAGGAGCAGCTCGTCTGCATACTGCTTGCGCGCCAACCTTGCCTTGATCTTTGCCAGTCTGATCTTTGGGGAAACGGTGCCGTTTTGCTTTTTGGCAGGGGCGGGATACAAGATGTGCAGGACGCCTGCAGCGAGTGAGAGCACTATGGTAATATAGAAAAATATTGCTGTATTCTGCCAAGCTGACGCTATGCTTTCGGGCGTGAAGGGACGGTCGCCGCTGCGGCAGATCTGCACGCAGGCAAGCGTAAAAGCGAGCGCGCAAAGGATCATGGCAGCGCAAAG
>JAGBXH010000436.1 GCA_017629395.1 Clostridia bacterium
AAAATGGTCAGGCGACACAAGCAGCACAAAGCAGCCATAATGAGAACCGCTTAAAGAGCACGGGGAGAAATTCCCGTGTTCTTTTTATCAATCATCTGAGCGCCACAAGGGGCGATTACTATGTCACAGGAGACGGTTCCTCAATCCGCCCCCCGAGTGTCATCCCAAGTGAGCCGTGATACCGGGGACTGTCCCCTGTGGCGTGCCCGAAGGGCATGATACTGCGGGACTGTCCCCTGTGTCACGGTGAAGTGAGATCCGTGTCGGGCTTTTTGATGCTTATCTTGCCAGAGTAATCATATAACACGCGGACAGTCGAGGACGCCTGTCCCTACAGCGGCTCATTTTGTAGGGACAGGCGTCATGCCGCAAGCGGCGAACTGTCCGTACAATCACGTTCGCAGATCCTGCTGCGCCACGACACAGGGGACAGTCCCGCAGTAACACGCCTGCGGCGCGTCACAGAGGACAGTCCCCGGTATCATGGCTTGCGCGGCAACAAATACGTACGGCTCGGCAAAAATGCCGAGCCGTGTGTTTTGTTATTTCTTTTTCTTTGGCTTTGCCCAGCCTTCCTTATAGGCGGGCTTTTTCTTTGCGGGTGCTGCGGGGGAACCGGAGGGGCTTGCCTTTTTCGCAGTTGGCTTTCCTCCCGTCTTGGCAACGGGCTTTTTGCCTTGTGCTGCGGGTTTCCCCTGTGCAGGCTTACCCTGCACCTTGCCCTGCGCGGGCTTGCGGGTCTGATTTGCACCGCCTGCGGGGCGCACCAAGCACTCTGCCGAGTAGCCGATCAGATCCTCGCGCCCTGCTTTGATCAAGGCTTCGCGCACCAAGGGCGCGTTTTCGGGGCGGTTATATTGGAGCAGCGCGCGCTGCAGCTGCTTTTCGTGGTAATCGGTCGCTACGTAAACGTTTTTGCCGTCCAAGGGGTTGATGCCCGTGTAGTACATGACCGTGGATGCCGTGCCGGGGGTGGGGTAGTAATCCTGCACCTGCTCGGGCGCGTAGTGGTGACGCTTGAGGCACAGTGCAAGCTCGACCGCATCGTTCAAGGTAGAGCCGGGGTGGCTGGACATGAGGTAGGGGACGAGATATTGCTCCTTGCCGCAAGCGGCGCACAGATCGAAATACTTGTCGCGGAATTGCTCGTAGACCGTGAAATCGGGCTTGCCCATGGCGCGCAATACGGGCGAGGAGCAATGCTCGGGCGCAACCTTAAGCTGACCCGATACGTGATCCTTGACCAGCTTTTTGAAAAACGCATCGTCCTTGTCAAGAAGCAGATAATCAAAGCGGATGCCCGAGCGGATAAAGACCTTTTTGACGCGGGGCAGGGCTTCGATCGCTTGGAGCAGCTCGATGTATTCTGTGTGGTCCACCTGCAAATTGGGGCAGGGCTTGGGGGCGAGGCACTTTCTGCCGGGGCAAACGCCGTCGGTCAGCTGCTTGTGGCAGGCAGGGGCGCGGAAGTTTGCGGTGGGACCGCCCACGTCGTGAATGTAGCCCTTGAAATCGGGCATTTGGGTAATTTTCTTGGCTTCCTCCACGCAGCTCTCGATACTGCGCGAGCGCACCGTGCGTCCCTGATGGAAAGCGAGTGCGCAGAAGTTGCAGCTGCCAAAGCAGCCGCGGTTGTGCGTGACTGAGAAGCGCACCTCCTCAATGCCGGGCACGCCGCCGTCCTTTTGGTAGGACGGGTGATAGGTACGGGTGTAGGGCAGGGCGTAAACGTGGTCAAGCTCCTCGCGCTCAAGCGGCGGCATGGGAGGGTTTTGCACCAGCATCTTGCCGTCGTAAAGCTCGCAAATGGCTTTGCCGGTAATGCTGTCCTGGTTTTTATACTGCACGCCAAAGGCGCGGGCATAGGCAGCCTTGTCGGTCTTGAGCTCGTTGTAGTCAAAGGTTGCGGCTATGGGGAAGTGCACCGTGTCCTCGGGCTTGCCTACCCACACCGTGCCGCGCACGTCGCGGATTTTCCTCACCGGCACGCCCTTATCGAGCAGCTGTGCCAAACGCACAAGGATCTTTTCGCCCATGCCGTAGGTCAGAATGTCGGCGCGGCTGTCAATGAGCAGCGAGCGGCGTACGCGGTCATCCCAATAGTCGTAGTGGGCAAAGCGGCGCAGGGATGCCTCCAAGCCGCCAAGGATGATCGGAATATCGCCGTACGCCTCGCGGATGCGGTTGGAATACACAATGGTCGCGCGGTCGGGGCGTGCGCCCATCTTGCCGCCGGCGGAATAGTAATCGTAGGTGCGCTTTTTCTTGGAAACGGTGTAGTGCGCCACCATGGAGTCAATGTTGCCCGCCGTGACCAAAAAGCCCAGACGCGGGCGTCCAAAGGTGCGAAAGGCGTCGGCACTTTTGTAGTCGGGCTGGGAGAGGATGGCAACGCGGAAGCCCGCGTCCTCCAGCACGCGCGAGATAATGGACACGCCAAACGAGGGGTGGTCTACGTAAGCGTCACCCGTGACGTATACGAAATCGGGCGCGTCCCAGCCAAGTTCCGCCATTTCGGCAGCGTTTATGGGTAAAAATCCGTTGTTTTTGCGTTCAGACATGGATGTAATTTCCTATCGGTTTTTATTTTTGGTAAAGAAGCGAATGATCGCGGAAATGAATTTCGGGGTCTTGACGGTCACGACCTTCATAGCACATCTCCTTTCGGCTTTTTGCTAAAAGGATATGCAAACGGGACAAAAAACGTTAGCCGTACGGGAGTCGAACCAAGTTGGTTTTGACGAGCAGATTTTCTCGATCCCTTTATCTTTCCCCTTGGACATATTGCCCATATGCCCTGCGGGAAAAGCTTTTGGGCTCAAAAAAATCTGCTGCGTCAAAACTGCT
>JAGBXH010000437.1 GCA_017629395.1 Clostridia bacterium
ATGCTGGACTTCTGCGAAGTCCAACATCTAAAACTCAACCTGAGCGAAGCCCTCGTCGCTCGTCGCAACGAGCGAAAATCCTCCCAACGCCGTTTCATTTCGCACAGCGAAATATGTTCTTCTTTGCGGCAATTTTGCCAAAAAGAACGGAAACAGTTTTCTCACATAAACAAACAAGGGAGCTGCCCACGCTAAGGCAGCTCCTTTTTCATATCCTAAAGCAATCGCCCCCGAGCATGCGCTCGGGGGCGTAGCCGGTTTTCATCAATACATAAACTCAACCCCATGTATGCAGATCTGCGTGCTCTGCGGATTGTGAACCGCAGCCCAAACGTCACCTGCATAGGTAATATCGGAAAGGTCGATTTCTGCAACACGAACGCCCTCTCCTGCCCAGGCATTCGAGGAGAATACCATTTGCGTGTACGCAAGCGCACCGTCGTAGTTGTTGAAGGTCTCCTCACCAAACGAGGAGTTTTCGCTCTTCAATCCAATATCCAGCGAGGATGCTGCGGCAAACGCATCCGCAGTAATCTGTGAACCGTCGCAAGAATAGTAGATCAGGACCTTGGAATAGTTGCTAAGATCCAGGTTGCCCAGATATACCGTATTGCCATACCCTAACAGACATACGGGATTAAAAATTCCGGCTGCAGCAAAGTGCGGCATATAAACCTCTTGGTTCTCTGCTACGTTCATATCCACGACAAATCGGTCGGTGTATTCGGGAGGGGTGACCTCGGGAGGCAGCTGGACATCCTCGGGATCGGTGATCGCAGCGTTGTAATGCACCGTATAATCACTTGTGAAGCAGCTGTTGCCCAAATAAACTTCCTGCCACTGCGCCTCGGTACCCGTGTAATAAACGTCGGTCAGGTTCCCCGAGCCAAAGAATACCCAGTTTCCGATCTCCTTCATATTCGAGGAGATGGTAACGCTTCTCAAATTGTTGCAGTAAGCAAACGCATCCTGCTCTATATACGTAATGCTTTCGGGGAAGGTCACGTGCACAATGTAATCCAGCTTCCAGAAGGCACGTCCGATAATACCCGTAACAGGCTTACCCATGTAGGTAGAGGGCAGAATGAGCACCCGCTCGGTGCAAATGCCCAGTCCCGAAATCGAGTAGGATTGACCGTCACTGTTCAGCATAAAGGACAATCCCATATGCGTCAGCTTTTCGGGAGGCGTATTGTCCTTGGAAATGCTGTCGTAGCCCAGCGCAGCGTCGTACGCCTCGGCTGCTTCTACAGAAGCAAAAGACGCCATGTAACCGATATCCATGCATACCGCGTCGTCATGATCCAAGCAAGTAAAGCTCAATGCCGTTATAATATAATTTCCGTCATCATCCTGTAAAACACCTGCTTGCGCAAGGTCAACGATTGCAAGGTGCCATTCTCCGTCCGAAATATACTCGATCGGGAGCTTTTCGCGCGTTCCCGCTTGCATTTCTGCCTGCGCATCGGCTTCAATGCGATACTTGATCACAAGATATCTGCCTGCCTTAACGTGAGATCCCACGGGAATCACATCAAAAGCAGACTTTCCGCCAATACTGCTGAGTGCCAAATACTTACCGTCCGCTCTGAGCTCGGCACCCTCAATATTTTTCGCTAAGTTGGAGGCTGCTCCTGCGTACAGCTGCTCTGCATTGATCCAGAACAGCGGCAGCTCCTCGCTCTGCTCGGGGCAGGTTACGGTTTTGACCATGGTAAACGTGTAAAGGGTCTCTTGCTTGCCATCGGGATATTTTGCATACAGAGAAATCGTATACTCTCCCAGCATATCCCCAACAGGGATCGTGATGATCATACGATGCGCCGAATCTGCGCCGTAAAACTGTGCTGCGGAAAGCACCGCATCCTCTGCTTCGCGCGTAAATTCATCCAGATAAACGGGAGCTGCGCCGCCAATAGAATAGCCAAACATGCAGGACTCGGCATCTACGTATCCGCTCCAGCCGCTCAAATAAAGCTCGTCAACTCTGTTATCCGACACGTGCGCTACGCTATTCCATCCCGAAGTATGACCGTGGCCGGGTGCAAAGGCGCGGCCCAACAAAATACCGTTCGCATACATGCACAGCTCATCAAAAGCAAAATGTATGCTGCGCTCAACCGAATCGCCATCGTCGGCAGGTCCATCGGTCTGCTTTACGTACCCGCAAATCTCACACTTACCGCCGCTCATGCTGTGCACTTCAGAGATCACGGTGTTACATACCTTGCACGTGCCGCTGTGCTTATCCGTTGTCTTTTCCGTCCAACTGCTGACGGTATGTCCCTTAGCGGGCACGATCTGCTGCTCCTCGATCACCGCTTGGCAGGTGCTGCAATGCTTACCCTTGGCCAAGCCCGTCTCAGTGCAGGTAGGCTCAACGGCTGCATCATTGACAGTCGTATGTCCCTTTGCGGGCAGAACGATCTGCGCCGCCAATACTTCATCACACACAGAGCAATGCGATCCCTCGGTCAAGCCGGAGGTCGTACAGGTTGCGGCAACCGCTGCGTCAACAACCTCGGTGTGTCCCAGCGCCGAGGTCACGGTCTGCACGATCAGAACCTCCTCGCATACAGCGCAATATTTGCCCTCGGTCAAGCCCGTCTCGGTGCAGGTTGCGGCAATGGCAGGCTCGATCGTCTCGGTGTGTCCGAGTGCATCGATCTCGTTCTGTGCCAGCAGGATCTGGTCACACACCGAGCAATGCTTGCCCTGGGTCTTACCTACCTGCGTGCAAGTAGGCTCTATCGCTTCGTCAACCACCTCCGTATGTCCCAGCGCGGAAACTCTGTGCTGAGCAAGCGTGGTTTCGCCACAGCCGGAGCACTTTTTGCCCTCGGTCAAACCGGTCTGCGTACAGGTGGGCGCAACCGCCTCTAAAACGATCTGCTCCCACGCATCGTGATTATGTGCCAGCTCTGCAATGGCCTCAATCTCATATTCATCGCACTCCGTGCAATCACGACGCTTTTCACCCTTCTGACTTTCAGTGGGTGCCAGCGTTTCGTACCAATCATCAAAGCTATGTCCCTTAGCAGGCAGCGTTGTCTGTGCCACAAGAACCTCTCCGCAATCCGAGCAATGCTTACCTTCGCTCTTGCCCACCTGCGTGCAAGTAGGCGCGATTGCCGCGTCCACGACCACATGGTGCTCATGGGGCGCAGTCGTCTGCTCCTCATCAGATTCGTCTGTCGTCTCTTCGGCAGACGTATCCGTTGTGTCCTCGGAGGGTGCGTCCGTTGTGTCCTCGGAGGACGCATCCGTCGTGTCCTCGGAGGGCTCGTCCGTTGTGTCCTCGGAGGGTATGTCCGTTGTGTCCTCGGAGGGCGCATCCGTCGTGTCTTCGGCAGGCTCGTCCGTTGTGCCCTCGGAGGGCGCATCCGTCGTCTCTTCGGCAGGCTCTTCCGTTGTGTCCTCGGAGGGCTCGTCCGTTGTGTCCTCGGAGGAGGTATTCTGATCCGATGGCGTGATGCCCGGCGCGTTCGGGAACAGCGTTTCAAACAGCTCCTCTATAACGGGAACCCTTTCACGCAATGCGGGGGAAGCCGCAAATGCACCTGCAGCAGTACCCAACAGCAATACGACAGCCAGTAAGAACGCAAGGATTGCCTTACCGCAGCCACCGCGACGCTTGGGCTTGTTCTCCGGCTGCGCCGTTACCTTGGGAGGGGGTACAACACCTTGGCGCGATTCCCCGTTCAGCGCACCGATGATATCACTTGCCAAACGGTCAATATCCGTATAGGAAAAGCCCGTAATACACTGCTTTTCGTTGATATCCATCCACCAAGCGGCTTTTTCATCGGGAATTTCCGCCTCGTTGATGCGGTCCAGCAGCACCACGTAGACCTTTTTGTGATACAATCTCGTTGCGATCTTGTACTCCTTTTGCACATAAGAATTCTTCTTGCGCAAAATCCCCTCGGTAAAGAACAGCACGATTGCCTGAGAATGATGGATTCTTTCGGTAATAACGGTCTCCCAATCATCACCGTAGTCGATTCCATGGTCATACCACAGATCCACTCCCTTCGCCGCCATTCTTTGCGTAACGGCTCCAACGCGATCGGCATCCTCGTTATTATAGCTTATAAAAAAATAATTCGGGCTTACGGTCGGTTGAAACCCAAGATAAGATGACATGAAAAGCACAGCCCCCTTCAAAAAACGAAATGCACAGGATATCCGTGCATTCAAACTATCATCTATTATATCACCGCAAGCCCAAAAAAGCAAGTGCTTTACACGCACAAATGCATATTTTTTGTACATTTTTGCACGTTTTTCACGCGTTTTGTATGTTTTTGCATCATGCTTGATCAACGCTCTTGACGCACAAGCAAAAGGGACAGCTGCCAATGCTGCCCCTTTGCAAAATCATTTGTGTTTTTCAAACCCCTGCACAAAGCCGCCCGTGATCTCTGCCGAACAGATATCTCCGCCAACGACCTTTTTGCGATATACCAGCACGTTGGCAAGCACCTCGCCATCGTGCCCCTCGTAATTGGTGACCTTGAAGGTATACCGCGTCAGCGTCTTGCCCTTATAGCGTGTCAGATCCAGCCCCTGCGCAACCTGCACCTGATTGTATCCTGCGTAGATCTTATCAAATTCGGCAGGCACACTCACTTCCTTGACCTCAATTGCCTTACCTGTAACCTGCCAGCCAAACTGTGCCAAGAAATTGACTACGTCCTGCTCGGTTCTGATCTTGTCATACCTGATGCTTACGCTTTGACTTTGTACCTGCGCAACAGGCGCATCGACGTTCCCAGCCGTCACGTAGGTAGGCACAAACGCCACCATTGCAATGATTCCCACCAGCGCAATGCACACCACGCCCAGAATGCGCACCGTGCTTGCCTTAAACGAATACACAAACATAAAATCCCCCTCCGGACAAAAGATTTTTCAATGCATCTTATGCGGAAGAGGATTTTTTTATGTTATATTTTTACACTTTCAGCGCGCGTCTTTGATTTTTTGGCGCGTGGCTTGCCACCGAGTGCGCCATGCCCATCATAATGTAGGTTGCCAGCATGGACGAGCCGCCGCAGGACAAGAACGGTAAGGTAATACCAATAACGGGCAGTACTGCTAAGCACATACCGATATTGAGCAGCGTCTGGAAGAACAAGCATCCAAATACGCCGGCGCAGATCAAGAACCCGCTGTCACTTTTGGCGTTATAACCAATCATAGCCACTCGCAGCACCATTGCGCCAAGCAGCAGAATGACTGCCGTGCCGCCCACCATACCGTATTTTTCGCAAATGGTGGCAAAGATAAAGTCGGTATGCGACGCAGTCAACACCTCGTAAAAGCCACCATCGCGCAGTCCGATTCCGAAAAATCCGCCGTTTGCAATGCAATCCTTGCTAAGCAACGGCTGCCAGCCCTTGCCCTCGGGATCAAGCTCGGGATTAAAGCCCACGATGATACGCTTACGATGGTATTCCTTAAGCACGTACTTCCACGCCAGCGGAAAGCCAAGCACCGCCGCGCCACCTGCGCCCGCAAAATACCATAGGGACATCCCCGCGCACAGCAGCATGGTGGCAAGAAAGCCTGCGTAGATCAGCGCAACGCCGTAGTCACCCGACAAAAAGATCAGACCCACGACCGCCCCCGCATGCACGGCAAGCGCGGCAAGCGTCAGAGGATGATTGACGCGATCCTTGACCGTGTCAAGGTGCTTGGCAAAGGTACAGGTCAGCGTCAATTTCACAAATTCCGAGGGCTGGATCATGATCTTGCGCGAACCCATTTTGAACACGACAAGCCAGCTTTTGTTTGCCGTTTCCATGTTCTCGCCCGACGAGCCCGCTACCAGCGTCACAGCCAATATCACGACCGAGAACACGATCATGGGCAGCCACAGCTTATCCAGCACCCAATGGTAGTCAAGATTTGCCACCACAAGCATGACGATATTGCCCACCACGAACATGGCGACCTGCATGACCAGCTTGGATTTACCAAAGTTATCCACCGCCGAGATAATAGTGACGATACTGATAATCGAAAGGAGCGTGGTGCATGCAAACAGGATCGGGTCTATGTGCCCGATTGCCGCTCGTGTGTATTTCCAAATATCGCGAAGCATGC
>JAGBXH010000438.1 GCA_017629395.1 Clostridia bacterium
CGGCTACGGCTATCTGGAAGCCATTCGCGACGTATTTGTCGAAGAAGAATAAAATATTGACAACTTTGGGGCAAAGACCAACCTTTGCCCCTTTTTTTGTGTCTATATACGTAGAAGATTTCACTTGCGTTGAAACCAACTCAACCAACGCGTCATTGACGCGGACGTTCTTTTCCTATATAATAAAATTAAAGATATCAAACGCACGAAAGGAATTATCATGGATCAAAAGCAACTCAAAAGAAACCTCAATTATTTCACCAAGAGCGACACCCCTTTGTATGTGGGCATCGGTTTGCTGGTCGTGGGCGTCGCACTGTTTTTCTTTGGCTACGGCTATATCTCCTACGTCATTGCCTCTATTCTCGCACCCGTAGGACTTGTGCTTGCGCTGGTTGCTGCTTCGCGCCGCGTGACCGATGCGGACATGAACGCTTGCATTGCCAAGCTGACCGAGGGCATGGAGGTGGATCTCGTGGAAAACCCCAAGTTTGCCAAGCGTATGCTCAAGCAGATTCCCATGATCAAGCTGCAAAACTACATTTTTGACAATGCACTGGCACACAAATACGCAAAAAACGGTGCGGTTCGTACCGAAAAGCTGGAAACTTCTCTGATCTACGCGTTGGATACCGAGCTTTACGTAGTGCACCGCTGCTTCTCCCTGCTCGCAGACGAGTGCGACACGCAGGTCTACGAGATCCCCTACACCGATATTGAGAGCATTGAGATCACCGAACAGCAGACCAAAATGACCTTTGGGAAAAACACGCGCACGGTCGCATATAGCTTGTTGACCATCAAAGGCGCGTCAACCCTCGAGCTGCCTATGCAAAGCAACGCGGACACGGACGAATTCGTATCGCGCGTCAAGCGTGTGCTCGCGGAAAATAAGCAATAATCCATGCAAAAGAGGCAAAACGGCGAAGCTGCGGAATTAGCGGTAAAATAGCAGAAATCTGTTTGGACACGAATAGATTTCTGCTGTTTTTTATGATCGTAAGACGTGACAGAGCGTCCGTGTGGTGACCTCATCCGTCGCCTGCGGCGCCACCTTCCCCAGCGGGGAAGGCTTGTTTGGTGCATCCGTCTTGTTCGATTATCCGTTTTGGGGTGCCTTTATGAGCCTTCCCCGCTGGGGAAGGTGGTGCCGCAGGCGACGGATGAGGTCACCGTGCGGACGCTCCTTCACATCGTGACATATAAAAAGCAGCAGGAACCTGCTCAAAATCAAACAAATTCCTGCTGTTTTACCGCATATTTTACAGCCAGATGGCTTACTTCTTTTTTCAACAAATGCTTGCATTCTGCCAAAAACGTGTTATAATGATGGTAGAAATTCTGTTTGGGAGGTCACTATGAAAACCGGAATCGTTGATACCGCATATCTATACCTTGGCAGCCACGAGGCAGGCTTTGCGCGCATGAAGCAGCACGGCTACGATTGCACCGATTATCAGCACCTTGTTGATACCGACAACGCGCTGTTTGCCATGGATGCAAGGGGCTTTGAGCGCACGCTGCTGGGCGTTAAGAAGGACGCGCAAAACGCGGGCATTGAAATTTATCAGGCGCACGGTCCTTGGCGTTGGCCGCCGCAGGATTTTACCCCCGAGGACAGAGCCGAGCGTTTTGAAAAAATGTCGCGCGCCATCCTTGGCTGCGAGATTTTGGGCAGCCCCAACTTTATCATTCACCCCATCATGCCCTTTGGTGACTGGCAGGACCCCGAGCCCGAAAAGCTGTGGGACATGAATCTGGAATTTTTCTCGCGTTTGTGCGAGGTAGCGAAGGCGCACGATCGCGTCATTTGCTTTGAAAACATGCCCATGCTGGCTCTCTCGCTCTCCACGCCCGAGCAGATTTTGCGCTTTGTCAAAGAAATCAACTCTCCCTATATGCGCATGTGCCTTGACACGGGACATTGCTCGGTGTTCGGGCTTTCCCCTGCCGATGCGGTACGCATGATCGGCAAGGAATACCTGCGCGCTCTGCACGTACACGACAACGACGGCAAAGCCGACAGACACATGCTGCCCGGCGAGGGCGTGATTGATTGGGAGGACTTTGCACGCGCGCTTGCCGAGGTTGGCTGCGAGTGCCCCGTTTCGATAGAAACAAGCGTGGGCGGCAAGATTCCTGCCGATCAAAGAGATGCGGCGGAGAGAGCGCTTGCCAATACGGCTCTGCGGATTGCAGGGAGAGTATAAATGCCTTTGGCATAGTTGCTCGATTTATGGGGGGCGCAAGCCATGATACAGGGGACGGGTCCCTGTGTCGTGTCCGCAGGACATGATACCGGGTTCCGTCCCCTGTGTTGTGGCGCGAAATTAGGCTGCCTGCGCAAACGTTTTCAAATCAGTTCAAAGGCTGAGGCGGGGCTCTGAACCCATGTTTGCGCCAAAGCATCCCCTATGTGATCACGCATCCGGCGCAAACCTTGCATGAGCGTCGCAGAGCGACGCGCATGCGGGGTTCGAGCCGTGGATGCGTGCCAACAATACAAACAACCCCGACGCAATAGCGTCGGGGTTGTTTGTATTGTTGGAGCGGATTACGGGGCTCGAACCCGCCACCTCCCCCTTGGCAAGGTGGCGCTCTACCAAATGAGCTAAATCCGCATATTGTACTGAAAGAAATTGGCGACCCGGATGGGGCTCGAACCCACGACCTCTAGCGTGACAGGCTAGCGTTCTAACCAACTGAACTACCGGGCCATTTTTCCTTCACATATGGGGTCTACCATACATAAAGAAGATGGAAACAATAGGGCTCGAACCTATGACCCTCTGCTTGTAAGGCAGATGCTCTCCCAACTGAGCTAACCTTCCGTCGAATGCTTTA
>JAGBXH010000439.1 GCA_017629395.1 Clostridia bacterium
ACCACCGTGCCGGGTGCAGCGGAGTGCACCTTGTCCTCGTCATATACGCGTGCGGCGTAGACCTTGAGCAAGGAGCCGCTTGGCAGATGCGTAAAGGAAAGCGGAATGGGCGAAGTGCCGCGGATGTGGTTGTGCAGCTCTCTGGCGTCCAAAGAAAAGTCAAGGAGCAGGTCGCTCTTCTGAATCTTTTCTGCGTAGTTTGCAAGCGCATCGTCCTGCTTTTCGGGCGCAAGCGTGCCTGCATACAGCGCGTCCAGCGTGTCCAGCATGGTTTGTGCACCAAGCGCGCCGAGCTTATCGTGAATGGTTTCAAAATTGTCATCCTCAAGGATAGGCAGCTCTGCTTTGAGCAGCATGTCGCCCGTGTCAAGCCCCTCTGCCATATACATGGTGGTAATGCCGGTGGAAGCGCATCCGTCCATAATGGCTCTTTGCATGGGGGCAGCACCGCGGTAGGCAGGCAAAAGCGAGCCGTGTACGTTGATACAGCCGTGCTTGGGGTAATCCAAAACGTTCACGGGCAGAATTTTGCCGTACGCGACCACAATGATCAGATCGGGATCAATCTCCTTGAGCTGCTCGGCAAATTCCTCGCCGCGCAAGGTTTTGGGCTGATAAACGGGAATGTTATGCTCCTGCGCATACACCTTGACGGGTGTGGGGAGCAGCTCATAGCCGCGTCCGCGCGGCTTGTCGGTTTGGGTAACAACGCCCACCACGTTCTCACCGCGCTCTACCAGAGCCTTAAGCGTAAAGACCGCGAAATCGGGCGTGCCCATAAAGAGTATCTTCATAGTCCGATACCTCCGCGCCTATCAGTCCTCAATGACGTTGAGTGCGTTGTCAATAAACAGTACGCCGTCCAGGTGGTCGATTTCATGGCAGAATGCGCGGGCAAGCAGACCGCTGCCCGAAGCCTCTACGACCTCACCCTTGCGGTTGGTGTAGCGCACGGTGACGTGCATGGGTCTTCTTGTCGTGCCCCACTTGCCGGGCAGAGAAAGACATCCCTCGCTCTCTTCCTGCGTGCCTGCGCGTGCAATGATTTTGGGATTGATCATTTCATAAACCTCGCCGGGCTCGACCTCCACGACCGCAATGCGGCGCAGAATGCCTACCTGCGGTGCTGCAAGACCGCAGCCGTCGGCAGCGCGCATGGTTTCCACCATGTCATCAAGCAGCGTGAGAACGCGGGGAGTAATGGTATCGACGGGACGGCAGGTCTTGCGCAGGGTGTCGTCGCCGTATTTGACAATTTTCAGTTTAGCCATAGTTAAGGTGCTCCTTCCAAAATAGTATGATGAATATGGGTTGAAATTATTACAGGTTTGAGGGGTTGAAATCTATCCCGAGGACGGGGGCTTTTGCGCCGTCCTTGCCAAAGCGGACAAGGATTTTGGAGAAAAGCTCGCGGGAGCGTTTGTTGAGTCTGCATTTGATGACCAGGCGCATGCGGTATTTTTCCTCTACGCGATACACGGGGGCTTCAAACGGGCCGAATATCATCATGGGAACGTCGCAAAAATCCTGCGAGCCCAGTCGGTCCAGCTCCTCGCGCAAGCGCACGGCATGTTTCATCAGCTCCTTTTCGTCCGCACAAGTCAGCGTCAGGAGTACGATGTCGCAATAGGGCGGGAAGGTCAGAAGGCGACGCAGCTTGATCTCGCGCTCAAAAAAGGTGTGGTAATCCTGCGCACACGCCAAGGTAATGACGTCGTTGTCGGGATTGTTGGTCTGAATAATGGCGCGACCCGGTGTGTCGCCGCGTCCTGCGCGACCGATGACCTGTGTCAGCATGGCAAAGGTACGCTCCGAGGCGCGGTAATCGTCCACGTAAAGCGACGCGTCCGCCAGCAGCACGCCCACGAGTGTTACGTCGGGGAAGTTGTGTCCCTTGGTCACCATCTGCGTGCCGACCATGACGTCGGCTTTGCCGTCGCGGAATTCGCCCAGCAGCTTATCCATGGAGAATTTTGTCTGCGTGGTGTCCGCATCCAGGCGCATGACGCGTGCGTCGGGTAAGAGGTATTCCAGCTCCTGCTGTGCGCGCTGCGTGCCAAAGCCCGTATGCCGCAGGTGGGTTGACGCGCACGCGGGGCATGCTTGCGGTACCTGCAAACGCGTGCCGCACAAATGGCAAACCAGCTCGCCGTCGGTATACGTGCCGTTTTTGACGTGGTAGGTCATGGCAACCGAGCAATGCGGGCAGGTTACAGCCGTGCCGCAGGATGCGCAGGAGATAAAGCGGTGGTAGCCGCGGCGGTTGAGGAAGAGAACGGCTTGCTTGCCTTGCTTGACCGTCGTGTCCAAAGCGTCGGTCAAAAGCGTACCGAGCGGAGAGGTCAAGCCTGCCGCCGCCCCTTGGCGCATATCGGCAACCGTCACCTCGGGCAGCCCCGTTTTGTTGTAGCGTTCGGTCAGCTTGATGAGTGTATACGTACCTGCCTGCGCCTTTGCGTAGCTCTCCAGAGAGGGTGTCGCGGACGCGAGCAGTAAGAGTGCTTTGTTGTGTGCGCAACGCCAGCGGGCAACGTCGCGCGCGTGATATTTGGGATCCTGGTCGGATTTATAAGTATGCTCCTGCTCCTCGTCCATGATGATCAGTCCGAGGTTGGGAATGGGTGCAAAGACTGCGGAGCGCGTGCCGATGACCAGGCGCGCCT
>JAGBXH010000440.1 GCA_017629395.1 Clostridia bacterium
GCCAGCAAAAAAGAAAGCTTTTTCATCATCATGCCTCCCTTCATATCATCAAATTACCACTGCAAGCCGTGGAAATAGTGTCCCGTACCGATAAAGCCAACCTGTCTGAAGTCCTGGGGATTGTGGCGAATGATGTAATCCATGTAGGAAACCACCATCTTCGCGGTCAGCAGATACCCTTGCGCATTGAGGTGTCCGCCGATCCAGAAATGCTCGTAGAACTTCTCGTCGTACACGGGACCGTATTCGCGCAGGTCAATGACGTAGGTATTATCGAAATGCTTGGCGAGATCGTACATCAGCTCTCTGTGCGCATCCGCCTTAGCCTCTGCCTCTTGTCCGTGGTGCGGTGTTTTGGGCATAGTGATCAGAAAGAACTTTGCTTTGGGCTGGATCTGCTTATAGCGGCTGATCAGCGCAGCAAATTCGCCTGCAAAGGTAGGTGCGTTCTTTGCAGGGTCCTCGGGATCAATGTCCGCCAAAGAGCCAACGGGCAAGCCAAGTCCCCACAAGTCGTTGCAGCCCAGCGCCATGATATACGCCTGGCAGGCAAGCTCGGGATTCCAATAGCCGTTTGCCTCGCCAAAGCTTTGCAAATACTCACGCGCAGTCATGCCGCCGCGGGAGAAATTATAGACCTTGGTGCCTGCCATGCGGGCAATGTACTGCCCCCAGGAAATGTCATAAATGTCGTGATAGCCGCGCTGTCCGTCGGGCGTCATGGACTCCAGCTCACCCGAGGAAAGACTGTCACCCACGCAGGCAATCGAACGAAAAATGCCGACAAAGCCGCCGTCGCTGACCAGATTGTCCAAGGGCTTTTCATCGGGAATTGCATAAAACTCATGAATATTCATGGTAATACCTCCTAAAAAGAGCTTTTTTTCAGTATAACACAAAATGGTTAAAATAACAAGACAACGAAAGCACGAACTTTGCACTTAATTTTTGTGCATATTTTTCATGATTTTTTGTAAAAAAGCACTTGACAAATACAAATGATTGTGATATTATATATGGGTACGCGAAAGCGTATGGCTTGCGGCGTTAGCTCAGCTGGATAGAGTGTTTGGCTACGAACCAAAAGGTCGGGGGTTCGAGTCCCTTACGCCGCGCCATAAAACAAAAGGTGGATGTCCAAAGGACATCCACCTTTTGTTTTATGCCACGTCGTTTCACGACTCAGAACCCCGCACGCGCGGCAGAGCCGCTCGTGCCAATTTGCGCAGGGCAACCGTTAGGCTCCTGCGCCTATTAGCGCAAATATAGGTTCTGAGTCCCGCGAATTTACATATACTCACACCGCTCGCCTTCCGCCAAGAGACCCCCGCACGCGCGGCAAAGCCGCTCGTGCCAATTTGCGCAGGTTGACCGCTGACCACAAACGCCTATCGGCGCAAATGTGCATGGGCGCAACACGCCCATGCGATGTTCCGAGTCCCTTACGCATATGATCTTTACCTTCTCCCAATAAACAAACGCGCACCCGCATTGCTGCGAGTGCGCGCGTTTTTAATTTTCAGCCGGCAAATTGCCTGTTTACACCATCTGCTCCCACTTGTCAACAAGCACGACGTCGTCAGTGCCGTCCCATGCCTTGAGGCAGACGCCCTTTGCATCGGTATAAAGATTGCCCTCTGCATCTGCCCAGCCAAGGAACTTATAGCCCTCGCGAGCCTCGGGCACGGACAGCTCGTATCCGTTACCGCTCTCAACCAC
>JAGBXH010000441.1 GCA_017629395.1 Clostridia bacterium
ACGCGCGGCCCCGGTGAATCCAAGCTGGAAAGCGACCGCAGACACATTCAGCGCCGCATCACCGCGCTGGAAGCACAGCTTACGGAAATGGAAAAGAACCGCATGACCATGCGCGCCTCGCGCGACAAGAGCGGGCTTTGCAAGGTGGCTATTGTGGGTTATACCAATGCAGGTAAGTCCACGCTGCTCAATCGCATGACAGATGCAGGCATTCTTGCCGAGGACAAGCTGTTTGCAACGCTTGACCTACTACGAGAAAATTTGAGCTGCCCGGCGGTGAGAGCATTCTCCTGACCGATACGGTCGGCTTTATCCGTAAGCTGCCTCACCATCTGATCAAGGCGTTCCGCTCCACGCTGGACGAGGCGGTGTATGCCGATATTCTGGTGATCGTCATTGACGCAAGCGACCCCGAGCATGAGCAAAAGCTGGAGGTCACCGAGCAGGTGCTCTGTGAGCTGGGTGCTGCGGGAAAGCCTACGCTGTACGTGTTTAATAAATGTGACCTTGTCATGGGCACGCTGCCCTGCGTTGGCGGCAGAGATGCCGAGCATCAGACCCATATTTCCGCGCTGACGGGCGAGGGCTACGAGGCGTTTGCCGAGATGCTGGAGGGCATGATCCATGCAGGAAAGACACGTGTGACCTTCGTCATTCCCAACGCCAAGCAGTGGGCTTTGAATACGCTTTACCGCATGGCAACTGTGGAGGACGTGGAGTATGGCGCGGACGCGGTCAGAGTGACCGCCGTTGTGGACGCCAAGGTGCGCGGCATGCTGCGCGAGTTTGATCCCGACGCGCCTGCCAAAAAGCAAGACTGGGAGTAACTATGGAAAAAAGAGATATTTTCGATGCCGAGGGTAACAACCTCGGCACGCCCATCGTAAGAGGGGAGAGCATTCCCGAGGGCTGCTACGTGCTCTCGGTCAGCATCTTTACCGTCAACGATAAGGGAGAGATCCTTTTGACGCTGCGTGCGCCCGAAAAGCCCAATTTCCCCAACGTGTGGGAGATCACCGCAGGCGGTGCTTTGGCGGGTGAGAGCGGCATTGAGGCTGCCGTGCGCGAGCTGCGCGAGGAAACGGGGCTCAAGGCAAAGAAGGATGAACTGCAGCTTTTGCGCGTGATCCGCGAGCCCTCGGCTTTTGTGGAGTGTTATTTGTACAGAACAAATCTGCCTGCATCTGCGGTGGTGCTGCAGCAGGGTGAGACAGTGGCGGCGAGGTTTACTGCCATCAGACGATTTGAAGAGCTGATGCATACCGACGGCATCGCGCAGCCCGTGGCATTCCGCTACGGCGTGGTGCGCGATACGCTTTACGATGCGCTCGGCATGAACAGAGGGTAAGCATGGCGAACGAGCAGCTTTATATGACGCTGGAAAAGGTGGCGTCGGCAGAATTTGAGGAGCGCAATTCGCTCTTCATCGGGCACGCAGCTCCCATTAAGAGCGAGCAGGAGGCAATGGCGTTTGTCAAGCAAAAGCAAAGAGAATACGCGGATGCGACACACAACGTCTGGGCGTATATTCTCAACGGCGGCATTGTGGCAAGATACAGCGATGACGGTGAGCCGCAGGGGACTGCGGGTGTGCCGGTGCTGGAGTGTATGCGCAAGTCGGGTGCGACGGATATGGTTGTGGTGGTCACGCGTTATTTCGGCGGCATTCTGCTGGGCGCGGGCGGACTGGTGCGTGCATATTCGCATGCCGCGCGGATCGCCATGGATGCAGCGCACGTGATTACCTATTATAAATACGGAGAATACAGCCTGCTGTGCTCCTATTCGGATTATCAGAAGTTCAATTTGCTGCTGCCCAAGATGGGCGCACTTGTGGATGAGGTGGAGTATGCGGATCAGGTGACCGTGCATTTTGCGGTCAAGGACGAGCACGTGGAAGCCTTGTGGCGTCGCATCTCGGAGATCAGCAACGGTAAATGCATCCCCGAAAAGACGGGAGAGCGATACGACTATCACGAAACGGACGTGTAAGCAAATCGGACGCCCCAAACTCACGAAAGTTTTTGTTCGACCTTTTTCCAAAAAGGTCGCACGGGTGGAGGGCGTGAAGCCCTCCTCGCGCCCGCAGGCGCGAAATACTCATAACGGCGTTTTTGGTTCTTTTTGCGCCTGCGGTGTCAAAAAGAAAGGAAACGGTTTTCTCACATAAACAATTCATCTTTGTAGGGGAGGATATCATCCTCCCGCCACGTGCATGCATCGGTTACCCGTTTGGGTGTCGATACCGGTCTTTGATACTGGCGGGAGGATAATATCCTCCCCTACAAATTTTGGGATTGGTTGCCTGTTGTGGTGAAATGTGAGAAAATCGATTCCGTACTTTTCTTTGACACCGCTGGCGCAAAGAAAAGTACCATTAGGCGTCCGTGTGGTGGCGTGTGTTCTTTTGCTTTTTTGCAAAAGTTCATAAAAAATTCGCAAGAAAAAAAGGAAAATCGCAAATATTTGCGTATATTATATTATAGAACAAAAATCGCTCGGGAAAGTGAGGCTGAAGCATGGATCATACAAGGGATAATCTTGTCAATATTTTCTTGGAAAGGGAAGAAACCTCCCTCTCACCGTACGCCTTTCGCACCTCGCAGACCAAGGGTCGCGACCGCTATCAGGAGCCCTGTCGTCTGCGTACCGAGTTTCAGCGTGACCGTGATAAGATCACGCATTGCCAATCCTTCCGCCGTCTGATGAATAAGACGCAGGTCTTTCTTGCTCCCGAGGGGGATCATTACCGTACCCGTCTGACCCATACCCTGGAGGTCACGCAGATCGCGCGTATCATGGCGCGTGCCCTTCGGTTGAACGAGGACTTGACCGAAGCGTCGGCACTTGGTCACGACCTTGGGCACACGCCCTTTGGTCACGCAGGTGAGCGCGCACTGCAAAAATGCTTTTCGCCCGATTTTTCGCACTATATGCAAAGCGTGCGCGTGGTGGAAAAGCTGGAAAATGGCGGACTTGGTCTGAATTTGACCTGGGAGGTCAGGGACGGTATAGCCAATCACTCGGGTTCGATCGACTATTGCGGTGCAAGTACGCTGGAGGGCGTGCTGGTCAAATACGCCGATAAGATTGCCTATATCAATCACGATATTGACGACGCTTGCCGTGCCGGTATACTTACCATAGAGGATATTCCCGCGCATCTGCGCGAATGCCTGGGACAAAAGCATTCCCAGCGCATCAATACCATGGTGACCTCGGTCATTCGCGCCTCTACCGACAAGGATCATATCTGTATGACTCCCGAGGTGAAGGCGGCAACCGACGAGCTGCGCGATTTTCTGTTTGAGCACGTGTACCTCAATCCCGTTGCCAAGGGTGAGGAGGGAAAGGCAGAGGATATGCTGATCAAGCTTTACGAGTATTTCGTCAAGCATCCCGACAAGCTGCCCGAGACCTATCGCCGTAACCTTGATAAAGAATCGGTTGAGCGTTGCGTATGCGATTACGTGTCAGGTATGACCGACAGATACGCGATCCAGCTGTATAATGATCTGTTCATTCCGCAGGTCTGGAGGGGCAGATAAGCTATGATGATCCCAAGAGAAGTTGTGGAGGAGGTACGCCACCGTACGGATATCGTGGAACTGATCGGCAGCTACGTCACACTTAAGCGTGCCGGCTCCAACTTCGGCGGTCTTTGTCCCTTCCACAGTGAGAAAACCCCCTCCTTTACCGTCTTTCCCGATAGCCAAAGCTTTTATTGCTTCGGCTGCGGTGCAGGCGGTGATGCCATCACCTTCGTGATGAAAAACGATAATCTTGACTATCCCTCGGCAATTGAGGTACTGGCATCGCGTGCCGGTATTCGCGTCGTACGCGAGCAGGAAAAGGAAAAGGGTGGACTGACGCGCTCCCGCGTGCACGATATGAACAGGGAAGCAGCCAAGTTCTTCCATAAGTGCTTGCTTGATCCCATCGGCGCGGAGGGACTAAAATATCTGACCGAAAAGCGTGGACTGAGCATGGCACTCATCAAGCATTTTGGCTTGGGCTTTGCCCCGGGGTCGTTCAATATGCTGACCGATTACATGCACAAAAAGGGCTTTACCGATCAGGAGCTGGCACAGGGCTTTTTATGCGGCATCAGCCAGAAGAACGGAAGAGCGTACGACTATTTCCGTAATCGCGTCATGTTCCCGATCATTGATACCGCGGGCAACGTCATTGCCTTTGGCGGCAGAGTGATGGACGACTCCAAGCCTAAGTACCTTAACTCCTCCGATACCCCCGCATTCCAAAAGCGCAAGAATTTATTTGCGCTCAATTTCGCCAAGAATTATTCCACCGAGCGGTTGATTTTGTGCGAAGGATATATGGACGTTATTTCGTTGCATGCCTACGGCTTTGAGAATGCCGTGGCGACGCTGGGCACAGCCATTACGCCCGAGCAGGCAAGGCTGATGACCAAATATACCAAGCAGGTCGTGATCTGCTACGATGCCGATGAGGCGGGGCAACGCGCCGCGATCAAGGCAATGGAGGTGCTTGGGCAGGTTGGTATGGACGTGCGCGTGCTGCACGTGACCGACGCTAAGGACCCCGATGAATTCTTACGAAAATTCGGAGATGCACGCTTCCGCCGCTTGGTGGAGGGCAGCCGTACCGAGTTTTCCTATAAATCCGAAAAGATATTTGCAAAATACAGCATGGATATTCCCGAGGAGCGCATCAAGGCGTCCGAGGAGCTGTGTGCACTGATCGCACTCTCGCCCTCCAAGGTGGAGCGTGAGATCTACGCCTCTATGGTGGCGGACAAGCTGCATATCAGCGCGGAGAGCTTGAAAAACGACGTGGAGCGTACGCGCTCCAAAAAGCTGCGCGCAGCCAAGCAAAAGGAAGGGAAGGACGCAAGCCTGGCGGCACGAGGATACGGTGACCGCGTCAATCCCGATACTGCCAAAAACGTGCAGGCGGTGGCGGCGGAGGAAGCCATACTCGGTCTTTTGATGCTGTATCCCGAGCATCGAAGAATGATCACCTCGGGCACAATTGTGCTGGGAGAGGACGATTTCTTCTCGGGGCTGGGTAAGCGGACCTTTGCCCGCGTTATGCAAATGGAGGCAGAGGAGGGCGGCTTTGACTACTCGCTTTTGGGGGAGGATTTCTCCATTGACGAGATGGGCAGGCTGCAAAGCATGCTGCAAAGACGTCGTGCCTTGGCAGAAAACGGAACTGCGGTGCTTCGCGCCAGCGTAGAGACGCTGAAGCAGCAAAAGCAACGGAGCGATGCACGCGAGTCGGGCGATGCCGTAGGATCTATCAAGCAGCTGCTTGATGCAAAAAAGAAAAAAATATAAAAACATAAAAGTGAACCCAAACGTGAAAGGAAACCAAACAATCATGAATGATACCAAAAACACAATCGGCGGACAAGAGGAAAAGAAGCTGAATATGGAGGAGCTGGTCGCTAAGGGAAAGAAGGGCGATCTCTCTGCGGAGGATCTGGACGTTGCTCTGGAGGAAATGGATTACGATCTTGACAGTATAGACAAGCTGTACGAGGCATTGGAGGACAGCGGCATTCCGATCGGTGACGAGATCTCCTCTGCGGAAATGAGCGAGATCGAAAGCGAGGTCGAACGCTACAGCGACGGTGAAAACATGGAGCGACTCCTTGGTCAGGAGGGCCTTGCCATAGACGACCCCGTGCGTCTGTACCTCAAGGAGATCGGTCGCGTACCGCTGCTGACTGCCGATAAGGAGCGCGAGCTTGCCGAAAGAATGGCAGAGGGCGACGAGGATGCTAAGATGGAGCTGGTGGAAGCCAACCTGCGTCTGGTTGTCAGCATTGCAAAGAGATATGTGGGAAGAGGCATGTTCTTCCTTGATCTGATTCAGGAGGGTAACCTGGGTCTGATGAAGGCTGTTGACAAGTTCGACTACACCAAGGGCTACAAGTTCTCCACTTATGCAACCTGGTGGATCAGACAGGCAATCACCCGTGCCATTGCAGATCAGGCAAGAACCATTCGTATTCCCGTGCATATGGTAGAAACCATTCATAAGGTATCCAGATACTCCAGACAGATGCTGCAGGAGCTGGGCAGAGAGGCAACCGCTGAGGAGATCGGTGAGAAGATGGGCATGAGCGCGGATAAGGTGCGCGAGATCCTTAAGATCGCGCAGGATCCCGTCTCTCTTGAAACTCCCATCGGTGAAGAGGAGGACAGCCACCTTGGTGACTTCATTCCCGATGAGGATACTCCCGCACCCGCAGAGGCGGCTTCCGCAACCATTCTGCGTGAGGTGATCGAGCGTGAGCTGCACACCCTGACCCCCAGAGAAGAGCACGTCATCAAGCTGCGCTTCGGTCTGTACGACGGCAGAACCAGAACCCTGGAGGAGGTCGGACAGGAGTTCGAAATTACCAGAGAGCGTATCCGTCAGATCGAGGCAAAGGCATTGCGTAAGCTGCGCCATCCCAGTCGCGCACGCCATCTCAAGGGCTTTTTGGACTGATTTATTGTAAAAAAATTGTGAATTGTTTTCGCGGAAAAACTCTGCGGAATGATACAATCCCCCCGTTTTGTCGCTGTTCATCAGCAAATTCCCACAAAGAAAACCGTGTCGATTTGTGTGAATTGACCAGTGATTTTCATGCGCCTGATTGCCAAAATCTTCACGGTCAAAAAAGGTTTACAAACAAAGCCAAATTTGCCCTTGACACGGGGACGATTATAGTGTAAAATATATAGGTATAATAATATGCCGATACTCTGTCCGTGCGGCGGAGGCGGCGCTACGATTTTCAAGGAGGAGTTCCAATGAGAAACAGATTTATCTGTCTGACGCTGAGCATGCTGATGCTTCTGACCGTGCTTCTGACCGGCTGTAACCAGAAGAAGGACGAGGCAGACGTTGAGCAGATCTCCGGTATCACGCTGACGATGTGGGTCATTACCGACAAGGAAGTTGCCAATACCGATGAAGAGATGGCACAACTTAAGGCAAAGCTGCTTAAGCAGTACGGCGAGGGTGATGCTTATAACCTGGCAGTTGCCGAGGCTGAGCAGACAAAGGCAGCTTACGAAAAGGTAGAGGCTGAGATCACCAAGATCACCAAGTCCAAGTTCAAGGTAAACCTTGACATTTATTACTATACCGAGGAACAGTACTACGGCGTGAAGGAATTTGATCGCGCTAAGTATAACAGCCTGAAGATGTCTGCCTCCGATGAAGAGGTTGCTAAGTATCTTGAGGAATGCGGTAAGCTGACCGAGATCATGATCCTGAACGAGGAATACCTCGCGCTCAAGGAAAAGGCTGCCAAGGAGCTCAAGAAGTTCCTGAAGGACGCTAAGGCAGAGGGCAGAACCGATACCGAAAAGCTCAAGAAGGAATTCTATGCCGAGAATCCCAAGTATGCTGAGTTTGCAAATGTCAGCGACGATGAGGATGAGGAAGAGACCGGTGTTGTTGAGGAGTTGACCTCCTACAACGAGTACGAGATCGCTGAGATCGTATATCCCGAGCTCAGAAAGAACCAGGTTGACATCGTTTACCTGTCCGGCTTTGACCGTTACAACGAGTTTATTGAAAATGAGTGGATCCAGTCCCTGGACGAGGAGATCACCGGTGCTTCCAGAAAGCTGACCGACTATATCTCCGCTACGCTGCTCAGCGGTGTTCAGATCGACGGCTCTACCTATGCGATCCCCAATAACGTTTCTATCGGTGAATACACCTACATGATGATCGATAAGCAGCTCTTCGATAAGTACTACTACACCATCGAGGACGTAGAGGACGTGCTGGACACCAAGCACTTCTTAGCTGACATCGTGAAGTTCGAGCCCGACGTGCTGCCTCTGAACTCCACCTATGAGGAGTGCATGAACATGCTGGTTTGGTACTGGTCCATGACTTATGAGGAGCAGAAGGGTCAGGAGGACGAGGATGTTGACATTGGTGACGTAGGTAGTGACAAAGAAGAAGAAGAGGACAAGGAGCCTGTCAAGATCTACGATTACTATTACGATAAGGAAGGCGACGCCTTCTCCATGTTCGGTACCGTTTACGGCGGTGCAGCGAACCGCAACCGCGGAAGCATCCGCCTGCAGTTCAGCAATCTGTTTACCAAGACTGAGTATCTTGATATTCTGCGCGAGCTGATGACCTTCAAGTTTGAAGGCTACTTCGGTGAGGCTGCAGAGGGTCAGACCGTTGCGGTTGACTTTGTCAAGGGTGACTCCGCCTTCAAGAAGGAAATGGAAAAGAACGGCTACTGCACTTACAACGGTAAGACCTACTATGCAGTAATTGCCGAATATCCCGAGGCAACCGAGAACGAGCTGTACGGCAATATGTTTGCAGTCAGCGCATATTCTCACTTCGCTGTGGGTAGATCCATGGATATTATTACCTATCTCAATACCAACTCCACCATTCGTAACCTGCTTCAGTACGGCGTCGAGGGCAAGAACTATGAGATCAGCGAGCCCAGCGAGGGCAGCGTGCTGACCATGCTCAATGACGATTACCAGATGACTCTGGAGAAGACCGGTAACGTATTTATGGCACATCCCGGCGAGGGCAAGAGAGCTGACGCTTGGGAAGGCGCAAGAGAGCAGAACAACGAATCTCTGATCGATCCTCTGCTTGGCTTTGACTTCAATACCGTTCTGGACGGTGATGAGAACGGCATCGACTGCGATGGTCTGTATCCCTCTGTTAAGCCCAAGGATGATCCCGATTACGTTCCCATGGGTCTGATCGATAAGATGACCGCTAAGAGCGCAGATATCCAGGCAAGACTGGATGCTTGCACCAACATCAATGAGCTGGAGGATCTGATCACTCTGCTCAAGGAGGAGCTCAAGGAGTCCACTAAGGACAATGCATGGATCAAGAAGGCTAACAACCCTGCTTACGATCCCGAAGCTGCTGCAGAGACGCTGGAGACTGAGGATCCCTCTGACGATGATCTGTCCAAGGGTCACTCTCCCTTCACCATCTACGTCAACTGGCTGACTGAGTACGGCTACGACGTTCCTGCTAACTAATCAATAACAATCAAAGCCCGTTGCGCACAGCGCAACGGGCTGCTTTTGGAGAAGACATGAAATATACGGATATTATATGGGATTTTAACGGTACGCTGCTGGATGATGTTCGCGCAGGGATCGATGCGGTCAACGATATGCTGCACCGCAGAGGGCTTGCCACGATCGACAGCGTGGAGCAATATCGTGAAATGTTTTGCTTTCCTATTATAGAGTATTATGCTAAGCTGGGCTTCGACTTTGAAAAGGAGGACTACTATGCGGTGCTCGCTCCGGAATGGGTTGCACTGTACTTGGAGAATTATAAGCACAGTACGTTGACACCCGGGGCGGAGCAAACCCTGCAAGCACTTGCGGCACTTGGGTATACACAAACGCTGCTGTCTGCAACAGAGCTGCAAATGCTCAAGGGACAGCTTCGTGATCTTGGTCTGGAGCATTATTTTTGCGAGGTATGGGGATTGGATAATATCCATGCAGGTGGAAAGATTGGTGCCGCAAAAGCCTGGAGAGCGGCGCATCCCGATGCCAAGGCGTTGTTTGTTGGCGACTCTGTACACGATTGGGAGGTTGCAAGCGCAGTAGGGGCGGAGTGCGTCCTGTTTTGCGGCGGCCATCAAAGTAAGCAGACGCTGTCTGTTTGCGGTTGCCCGCTGATCGACCGCTTGGAGCAGCTGGCGGAGCTGTTGGCGTAGGATGTCCTTGGATCTGTCAGGACTATATATAATATGAAAGAAAACGACCGCGCAGGGAAATGATTGCGACGGTCGTTATTTTTTCTGTATGCGTACGTTTCCTGCGTCGTCAGCGGTTACGTAAAAAACAGAGTCGGGACAAAGCCCGGCTTTTTTGATCTGCTTGTTGACCCAGTTTTTGTCCCTGCCGATGGCGCGGAGCGTCTTTGCTGCATATACACCGTCGCAAAAAACAATGCGCATCATACCGGGCTCACTGACTTGTAAGCCGAGCTGCGAGGCACAGAGAGGGGATTCTGCAGATTTCTTGATGACGCTGATCTTTCCGCTGCTTTCCATGATAGCGTATAGCACCTGGTTGAGGTCACAAACGTCCTTTTGTCGCAGCTCACACATCAGCTCGTCCAGAGATATGCGTGCCTTTTGCATTTGCTGTCGGTCGATTCTTCCGTTATGCACAATGATTGCGGGCTTGGGGGAGAGGAGAGATCTCAGGAAAGGGAGCTTGAGCGAGAGAAAGGAGGCGAGCACCTCAAGCAAAGCAAGGGTGGTGACGGGGATTACGGCGTGCAGAAGGGGCTTGGTGGGATCGGTCAGGGGAACCGTGGCGATTTCGGAGAGCAGGAGCGTGATGACGAGGTCGGTCATTTCCAGCTCGCCAAGCTGTCGCTTCCCCATCAGGCGCATGATTAGGATGAGAAAAACGTAAATAAAGATTGTGCGAAACAGAAGCGTTAGCATGTTGGTACTCCGAGTAACGTAATACTACTATTGTGGAAACGGACAGCGATTTTATGCAAAATACTCTTGAAAAAGTGTCATTGGGTTGCAATTATGCAGAATGCACAAAATCATTGCGCAATACATATACACTTTGTCAAAACTCACACTTGACAAAGTAGCGGAATAGTGGTAGAATATTCAAGGTCGCGAGGGCGACGGTATCACGGAGAGAGACGCGAGAGTTGATAGAAAAAAGTTGAAAAAAATCTAAAAAACTTTTGAAAAACCTATTGACAAACGGAAAACACTGTGATATAATAATCAGGCTGTCGCGGAAAACGACGGTGGCTGCCGAAAGGCGGCAAAAGACATTGGTCCTTGACAATTGAATAACAGAGAGAAGTACAAAGCAAATGTAAGTGCGAAAATACGAATC
>JAGBXH010000442.1 GCA_017629395.1 Clostridia bacterium
ATGCCAAAGCGCACGCAATCGGCAGGGGTGGAATCCACCGCGTAAGCCTCAACCTCGGGTAAGAGATCGTATTTGGTTACGGCAATGGGGTGGAAAATGTCAATGCCTTGACTCTTGCCGCTTTGCTCGTGTAAGGGGCGCATACCGTGACCTCGCCGTATTTGCAAGCCCACTTGACCAGCCCCAAGAGCCCCTCGGCTTTGATGCCGTCGTCGTTTGTAATCAGAATTTTCATCACAGCCAGCCCTCGTTTTCTGCCTTGTACTTGGCAAGTGTTGCGTCGGCTTCCTTGACCAGCTTATTTGCCTCTCTACGGCTGTGCACGGTCGCACCGCTTGCGCAAGCGTGACCGCCGCCGCTGTAACGCTCAGCGATTTGATTGACGGTTACAAAGCGGGAGCGCAGACGTACGCGGATCTCGGTTTCATGCTCGATAAAGATGATCCAGATCAGGCTGCCCTTAATGGAGTCCATCAAAGATACCGCAGCGGCTGCCTGCTCGTGGGATAGACCGTACTTTTCCATGGTTGCGCGGCTGACGTACAGATACGCCACGCCCGCGTCGGTCATTTTCATATTCTTATAAACGAAGGATTTGAACTTAAAGCTCTCCACGTCCTGCATATACAGGTTTGCATACAGCACGTCGGTGTCCACGCCAAGATCAAGCAGCATACCCGCCATGCGCATGGTGTCGCCCGAAACGCTGCTGAAGCGGAAGCGCCCCGAGTCTGTGACCATGCCCGTGTACAGATAGGTAGCAGCTTCGGTGTTGATCTTGAGCTGATCCTTGAATGCAAAATAGAACTTCGCCACCATTTCGCAGCAAGAGGAGGCGTCCTCCTCCACCCAAACAAGGTCACCGTAGGGACATACGTTGATGTGGTGATCAATCTTGATCAGCTCCTTGCAAAGCGCGTACTTCTTATTGGAAATGCGGGCATCCGTACCGGTGTCCAGCACGATGCCGAGAGCACCCTCGTACAGCTCGTCCGCCACGGGCGCGTCGTCCTCGCCCAAGAATTCAAGATATTCTGCGTGATCGTCGTCGATCAAGTAAACCTGCTTTTCGGGCCAGGTCAGGGAAAGAATGGCTTTCAGACCCTTGGTCGCACCCACGCAGTCACCGTCGTTGCGCACGTGACGGAACAGCATAATGCGGTCGTATTCCTGGATTTTATCAAAAATTTGCTGCAAAATTTGCATTATTCGTTACCTCCTGCTGCCATTGCATCCAGCTCTGCAAGCATCTGCATCGCCTGGGCGCGATCCTTGAGCGTTGCACCGCTTGCCTTGATGTGTCCACCGCCGCCGTACTTGACCGCTACTTGGTTGATGTTGTACTTGGAGGAGCGCAGCTCGCAAAGCACGCCGTCGTCGGTTTCGGTAAAGTTGACCCAAATATCCACACCGCGGATCTCGCCCATGGTGTTGACCATGCCGCGCGAAACGGTAAAGGTGTCCGCACCCGTTGCGGCAAGCTCTTCCTTGGTGGTGTAGATATAGCCCACCTTGTGCTCGGTGAACTGAATTTTGAGCACGAAGGAGGCGCGCAGACGAATGAAAGAGAAGTCGTCCGCGTACAGATTGCGGTAAATATCGTTGGTATCAAAGGGGACTTGCTTTAAGAAGGATGCAAGACGGAAGGTGTTTGCGCTGGTGGAATCGTAGCGGAAGCGACCCGAGTCGGTCACCATACCGGTGTACAGCGACTTGGCAGCCAAGGGCGTCAGGGTAAGTCCGCTCTCAATGGCAAACTCGGTCACAAGTCCGCAGCAGCTCTCGTAAGAGGAATCGGTGACCTCAATGTCTGCGATGGTTTCACAGAACAAATGGTGGTCAATGCGTGCACTCACATGTGCCGTGGTGTAGCGGTCGTCCGAGATCAGGGCTTTTGCCGAGGTGTCCAGTACGATGGCAAGTGCGTCACGGTAGTCCTCGTCGGCTACCTCGTCCATGGTGCTGTCCTCCATAAACGCGAAACGCTTAGCAGGGTCACCCACAACCAGCACGCGCTTGTCGGGGAAGTTTGCTTTAATGACGTGCTTGAGTCCGATCTGGCTGCCCATCGCGTCACCGTCGGGATTGGTGTGGCGGTGAATGATCACGGTATCATGGCAGCGGATCTGCTCCAGAATTTTTTCAAACATGTATATATCTCCTTCAAATATTTATCGATCAAAATAACCTGTGTACTGCACGCGCAGCTTGCTTTCGGGGAACAGATAGCGGTGCAGCTCCACAAAGTAGGTCTCTGTCATGCTTGCAATGTAGTCTACCACGATCTGATTGTATTCCTCGTGCTCGTACGGGCGCGTGCGCTTGTAGTGAATTTTCGCAAGGTAGTCCATGTGATGCGTAAAGATGGGGGAGGACTTGTTGCCCGCGCGCAGATC
>JAGBXH010000056.1 GCA_017629395.1 Clostridia bacterium
CCTACGGCTGTTTTTGTTTGGGTTTTACGTATTAAAACCACAGCGCAGACACTTGTAGGGGCGAGAATTTCGGCATATCCGAAATATTTGATCGCCAGCACCTGCAGCAATTACTATTTGAAGGCATTGGTATTTGATTATTTCTCCGCTAATTTGTCAGCCCCATGTGGCTGCCCATTTACTTCCTATAAAATCAACTAACGGTTGTATTTGGCTCGCGGCATTTTCTCTTGCATTTGAAAAACCTTTATGTTATAATGAAAACAGAAACACACACGGGAGGTGCTTATGTCCGCAAATCAGTTGAATCAAAATGCGCTGGGCGAGGTGATCCGTCGCTACCGCAAGCAAAAGGGAATGACGCAGGATGCCTTGGCACAGGAGCTGAACGTGACAGCGCAGTCGGTATCCAAGTGGGAAACGGGGCAAAGCATGCCGGATATCGGGCTATTGCTGCCGCTGTCCAAGGCGTTGGGCGTCGGCGTCAACGAGCTGCTGGGCGGTGACCGTAGGCAGGAGCTGGAGAAAAAATTTCAAGCAACCCTGCCGTTTGGCGAGGAGCTGACCTTGCTTGTGGCATTGGAGGCATTGGAGCAGTATCCCGATGACGAAACCTTCCTCTACCGCCGTGCCTGCGACGAGCTGTTCCTTGGAGAGCGCGATCTCAAGGAACGCCCCCACTCCATTTATTATCTTAGCTGTGCGATACCGCATTTTGAACAGCTGCACTATAAGTATCCCGAGAACGAGACCTATACCACCATGCTCGTGCGCGCATACCGTGCTCGCGGACAGATGGAAGAGGCGGAAAAGCTGGTCAAGACGCTTAAAGATCCGGGGAACAGAACGGCGATGCTGATCGGTGAGGAAAAACGCCGCTACAAGCAGGAGCAGATACGTGGGGATATGCGCACGCTGTGTGCACATTTGTCGGAGTACAATACACCCGAGTCCTTGGAGGCGTACCGCATCATTACCGAAGCTATGCTTGGTGAGGATTTGATGTATCAAAGCGAATATTGGATGTACTACGCCAAGGTTGCCGCGCAGTGCCGCGAGAAGGGAGATACCGAGGGCTTTGCGGATGCGCTGACCAAGGCGTACGAGTTTGCAAAGCAGTACGACGGTATCAAGCGCGGTATCAAGCCCTGCCGCGCCCCGTTGTTCGATCTTTTGACCAACGAGGTCAGCGTGCACGGCTCGGTGTGCGCATTTTTGCGAAGTCAGATGCAGCTTTTGGAGGACAGCGCGACAGATGCGCTCAAATCGCGCATTGTAAGCGAGCAGATCACCTACAGTCCGCTTAGACTGCATGAGTGGATAGCGTACTATGATTTTTGCAAAACGTATGCCTGCGGCCCGACCTGGAACAATTACAGCACCGATTACGACTTTGAGATCGACTATATGAATGTGGTCAAGAATTTCCGATTCCGCGGCTATTTCGACGCGCAGATGAATGAATATTATCGTGCGCTTGTGGAACGGCTGATCACCAAGGGCACGATGACGGGGTATTGCGCTCATGCGGGGAATGACATTCTTGCATATATCAACTGCAAGGACAAGGAAAAGTATTTCTCACTTGGTATATCCGAGGAGGAGCGCGCCATTCCTACCGCTCCCGAGGGCAGCAAGATCCTTGCCATTTTGGAAATGCTGGTCGCCCCTGCGTTCAAAAACAGCGGCATGCGGGAAAACCTCTTGCGCCATGCGCTAGTCAGTGCGCAAAGGCGGGGGTATACGCACGCTGAGGCGTATCTCTACGAGGGCGTGTTTGCGGATAAGGCGGATTTCGAGGCGCTTTTGTCCGTGTACGAGCAGGCGGGATTTAACATCATCCGCGATCTTTCCAAGAACCACGAGGGACTTTGCATACGTCACTATATTCTGCAAAAGCAGATCGGTGACATGGGCTTTTCGGAGCGCGCAACGCGCTTTACCTTTGGTGACTACGTCATTGAAGTGGACGTGGAAAAGACGCGCGATGTATATGCCAAGCTTAAGCCGGTAAACGAGAAGTGCAAGTGCGACTATTGCGCGAATTACCAAAAGGTCATAACGTCCTTACCGAACAACGTGCATATGTTCTTTTGGAATCTCGGCGTCAACCTTTCCATGATCACCGAAAGCGTTGCGTACAACCGCAACCG
>JAGBXH010000443.1 GCA_017629395.1 Clostridia bacterium
CCGTGCAGTTCTCGGCAACCTACCGTATGCAGTTTGAGCACGCCGTGCTGGAGTTCAACGGCGCGGGCCTGAAGATCTACAAGGAAGACTGGACCACGCAGGATATGAACACGGCAAGCAACATTGAAGAGGGCTGCTACGTGCCTCAGTCCGACGGCTACTACAACGAGCTGCGCTATTTCGCAGACTGCGTCAAGGCTGGCACTTTCCCCGAAAAGGTCAAGCCCCAGGAGCTTGAAGCTGTCATCGATACGATTAAGGAAGTTTACGCTTCCAAGTAAAGGGGCAGGCTATGAAAAAAGCAAAGATCATTCTGCTGACGGGGCAATCCAACGCGGTGGGCGTGGGGCATTGCCAATATCTGCCCGCATATTTTTCGGATGAAAAGATTGCGGAGTATATGCGCGGATATGAGAATATCCCGATCAACTATTATTCGCACGATAAGCACAGCGATGGGTTTGTCAAAACGGGGCTTAATTGCGCCGAGCTGACAAAGAATACCTTTGGCCCCGAGGTGGGCATTGCCGAAATCATCAATCAAAAGCATACGGGTGAGCAGTATTGCATCGTCAAGTGCGCTTACGGCGGCACTTCTTTGTGGCACGACTGGATCTCCCCCTTGGGCGAGGCTGCGTACAATCCCGCATCACACGACGACGCACAAGTTCCCGAAAATTACCGCGACTTTGGCTGGCGCTACAACGAAATGTGCAAGGTTTTGACCGAGAGCATTGCGCTTTTGGAGCAAGAGGGCTATGAGCCCGAGATCGTGGCTTGGTGCTGGATGCAGGGCGAGGCAGATGCCTGCGAGGAGCAGCACGTGCCGCATTACGAGCGTCGCTATGCTGCCTTACTTGCCGATCTGCGCCAAGGCTTTGCGAAGTATTTTGCCGATGATTGCACCTTTGTGGATGCAGGCATTTCCCAAATCTGGCCGTTCTACGTGCAGATCAATGACATCAAGCGCGCTTACGCCGCAAAGACGCCGAACAGCATTTATCTGGACACCATCGGTGCAGGCTTGACTACGCATAAAGAGCCGCAGCCTGAGCCGGATATCTACCACTACGACGCAGGCAGTACCATTCAGCTGGGGCATCTGTTTGCAAAGCATATTTGAATGTGAATGAATCATGGGACAGTCGAGGACGCCTGTCCCTACAAAATAAGGTCAAGAAAGGGGGAGAATGCGCATGATATACGTCAAGCGATTGACACTGCCAAGCGAGATTGCGGAAATTGAATTTATCAAGCACGAGCAGCGCACCTGCTTTCATACCTTCTACCCCTTCAAAATTTTCCCCGACAAGGGGCTGCGACACGTGGATTTTGAGCCTGTGACCATGTTTTATGGCGGAAACGGTTCGGGCAAGTCCACGCTGCTCAACGTGCTGGCACGCAAAATGGGTGCTGTGCGCTATTCCGAGTTTAATGATGCGCCCTTGTTTAATACCTTTGTGGGCATGTGCGCGGTGGACTATGCCAAAATGCCGCGCGCCTCTTACGTGCTGACCAGCGACGACGTGTTCGATTACGCGCTTAAGGCGCGCGCGATCAACGAGGGCATTGACGATCAGCGCAACGAGCTGTTTGACAAGTACGTTGCCGTGCACCGTCAAATGGCGTATGATCCCGAGATCGGGCAGATGCACGGGCTTGACGACTACGAGCGGTGGAGGGAGGTCAGAGAGATCATTTCTCCGCGAAAATCGCAGTCGAGTTATATCAAAAAGCGCGTGGTCAATGACATTGACCTGTGCTCCAACGGCGAGACCGCCATGCGCTATTTTCTTGACCGCATTGATGAGGACGCGGTGTATTTTCTCGACGAGCCCGAAAACAGCCTGTCGATCGAGCGACAGATCGAGCTTGCCGATTATATTGCTGCGACCGCGCGCGCCACGCGCAGCCAGTTTATCATTGCCACGCATTCGCCCGTGTTCCTTGCCATGAAGGGGGCGAAGATCTACAATATCGACGACTATCCCGCGTCGGTGTGCAAGTGGACAGAGCTGCCCAACGTGCGCAGATATTTTGATTTCTTTATGGAGCATCAAGACGAATTTGTATGATTCCACCCCCCGACACTGTGGGGGGATTTTCTTTTGTACCCTCTTGCAA
>JAGBXH010000057.1 GCA_017629395.1 Clostridia bacterium
ACTAACTAAAGTACACAGACGGAGGTACGAAACATGAAGGCAGTAATTACGGTAACGGGTAAGGACAGCATGGGCATCATTGCAGGCGTGGCAGGCGTTTGCGCAGAGCTGGGCGCGAATATCGTGGATATTTCGCAAAGCGTGCTGCAGGAGTATTTTGCCATGATCATGCTGGCGGATATTGACAAGCTCAACGTGGACTTTGCACAGTTCGTGGATACCCTGGAGGCGTTCGGCAAGGAAAAGGGACTGACCATTCACGCCATGCACGAGGATATTTTTAACACTATGCACCACATCTGATCGGGGTAATTTGAAATGATCGAAACCAGAGATATTTTAGAAACCATCAATATGATACGCCAGGAGAACCTGGATATCCGTACGGTCACCATGGGCATTTCGCTCCTGGATTGTGTCAGCGACGACGTGGACGTGCTGTGTGACCGCATTTACGATAAGATCACGACCAAGGCAGAGCATTTGGTTGAAACCGGCAACAAGATCGAGAAAAAGTACGGCATTCCGATCGTCAATAAGCGCGTATCCGTTACGCCTGTTTCGCTTGTGGGCGGCAGAGCGGATCGCGACGGATATATCAAGATCGCGCATACGCTGCAAAGAGCTGCGGAGCAGACAGGCATCAACTTTATCGGCGGCTTTTCCGCGCTGGTGCACAAGGGCATGACGGCGGGCGAGAGAGAGCTGATCGAGGCGATTCCCGAGGCGCTGGCAAGCACGCAGATGGTGTGCTCGTCCGTCAACGTGGCAACCACCAAGGCGGGCATCAATATGGATGCGATCGCACTGATGGGTAAGACCATCAAGCGCGCAGCATATCTGACTAAGGATAATCAGTCGATCGGCTGCGCAAAGCTGGTGGTGTTTGCCAACGTGCCCGAGGATAACCCCTTTATGGCGGGTGCATTCCACGGCGTCGGCGAGCCGGATACTGTGATCAACGTGGGCGTTTCGGGCCCCGGTGTGGTATCCAGCGCGATTGCAAGAGCGGGGGATTGCGATCTGTCCGAGCTTGCGGACGTGATCAAAAAGACGGCGTTCAAGATCACGCGCGTCGGTCAGCTGGTCGCATCCGAGGCGTCGGCTGCTTTGAACGTGCCGTTTGGCATCGTGGACCTCTCCCTGGCTCCCACGCCTGCTATCGGTGACTCGGTGGCGCACATCCTGGAGGGTATGGGTCTTGAGAGCACGGGTGCACACGGCACCACAGCGTGCCTTGCCATGCTCAACGACGCGGTCAAGAAGGGCGGCGTCATGGCGTCCTCTCACGTGGGCGGCTTGTCGGGCGCATTCATTCCCGTTTCCGAGGACGCGGGCATGATCGCGGCTGTGGAGCGCGGCGCGCTGTCTATTGAGAAGCTGGAGGCAATGACCGCGGTTTGCTCGGTGGGACTTGATATGATCGCCGTGCCCGGTGACACCGACGAGGCGGTGATCTGCGGTGTGATTGCGGATGAAATTTCCATCGGAGTGGTGAATAACAAGACCACTGCGGTACGTATTATCCCTGCATATGGCAAGCAGGTGGGGGATAGCGTTGATTTTGGCGGACTTTTGGGCACTGCACCCATTATGGCGCTGCGCGAGTATTCTCCTGCAAAGTTTATCGGACGCGGCGGACGTATTCCTGCGCCCATTCACAGCCTGCGTAACTGATATTTTACATAAAGGAGTGTCTTATGAAGCTGTATCAAGACACGAGCGGCATTGATAAAGTGGTGAATACTGCTTCTAAAATCGTCGATACAAC
>JAGBXH010000444.1 GCA_017629395.1 Clostridia bacterium
CATGCCCAAAGAGCCATCTTATTATTTGAAAGAACATTTTGTGTTGCAGCAGAAGCAGTCATCTTCCCGTATCCCTTTCCTCTATGTTGAGAACGTGAAAAAACTTGCATTGAGCAGGTATTTTCAAACACGTCACGATTTGGTTTATAGTAGCTGCAGCTAACCATTTTATCTTGTTCCGTGATGCAGTACATAGTGTCATCGAAACTCTCATCAAGAATGAATCTTTCATCTCCGCGTACGAATTTCTCCACTAAATCTATACTATGTGGTGTGAAAGTGTCGCTCACACAAACGTAGTCCAGCATATGTACGCAATTGTAATGGATATCTTGCAAAAACTCTTCGCTTGGTTCCAATAAAAATTCGCTAGAATTATAGCCCAGTAAATCAAGTATTTCGCAATAAAAATTGGGTGAACAAAGTTTTTCAATAATATCGTTTGTGTGAACGTGTTCTTGGATTATTGGCATGTGTTTTTCTTGAACGGAGATAAAGGTCCTTCCGGCAGAGTGAATGATTCTGAAAATCTCGTTTCCTTTTGATTGTGTTGTGACCGTTTGGAATGCCGGGACATAAACTTTGGCACGTTCATAAAGCGAGTTGGTCGCAAATTGATCGATTTCATTTGAATAATATCGTGTTACTGATTTCATAATTTCTTCTCCTCAATGAAATAAAAAATGACGCCGATGAAATCAGCGTCAACAATTTATCCTCATTTGAGTTGAAACGGCAGTGGACAAGTGTTATGCGATTTCATCGAAATATTAGCTTTCATTTTGTCCACCTCCTTTCGGAAATAATGTTACACGGTTATTATACTATAGATCTTTTCCAAAGTCAATAAGCTGATAGTTTACTTCAACCCCAGGTTGCAGAATTTAAACCAATGACTTATTGCGCAAAGGGCTATTATATGATATAATGGATGCAAAGAAAGGAGAGGGTGATATGGAAAACGTAAATATTGTTTTAGCAGCGAATATCCTGAAATATAGAAAGCAAAAGGGGCTTAGCCAAGAAGCACTTGCAAAACAATTGGGGGTAACTTCTCAAGCCGTTTCGAAATGGGAAAATGCAAAAACCGCGCCCGATATTGCGTTCTTGCCCGTGATGGCTGAAATTTTCGGTTGCTACATCGACGAACTCTTCTCCAGAGAGGTCAAAACCGAGATTCACTATGACCACTGTGCGGAATTGCCTTGGCCCGACGATAACACGATACGCATTTTTCAGACCATGGGCAAGAAAATTCTGAAGTCGCAGCAAGGGAATACTTGCATAGAGGTGTCCTTCCCGCGGAATTGTAATGAAACGACCAGGCAATATTTTAAGGTGGAGGTTTTGGGGAATCTTGTGTCCGACGGTAGTATCAACGGTGACGTGGTTTGCCACGGACATATCAATTGCCATGAAATCAACGGTGACGTTTGTGCCCAGAGTTATATTTCTGCGTATGAGATCAACAGCCACGGACGCATTGCTTGCAGTGAAATAAAGACGCAAAATGCATTGAAAAATACTGATTTTGTGATATAATAGAATCATAAAATGCTGCAGAGTAAGGAGTTTGCCATGTATAAATCCAAAATGATGATTGTGATGCGTCGGGATCTCAAGATGCGCAAGGGAAAGATTGCTGCACAGGCGGGGCATGCTTGCATTGATGCCGTGCTGATGGCGTTATGCAAGGAAGGGCGCATGAACGACTTTGAAATGACTGCGGATGGACTTACTTTGAAACAGACAGGCGCCCAGGGCACGCCGCTGACCGATTGGTTTGCGTACGGGTGCGCCAAGGTGTGCGTATACGTGGACGGTGAGGACGTGCTGTTAGAGATCGCCAAGAAAGCAGAAGAGCGTGGGATCATCGCATCCGTGATTACGGACGCGGGCATGACAGAGTTTCACGGCGAGCCGACCAAAACCTGCCTTGCGCTCGAGCCACTGCCTGCCGACGTGGCGGATGAACTGACAGGAAATCTGCCTCTGTATTGAAAGAACCTTTTGTTGTATCGAAATCATGGAGCCCGAGGCAATCGCCTCGGGGTTTCTTTTGAAATTGCTTGAAAATTTTCTCTTTCTCTGCTATAATGAAAAGAGAAGGGCGGTGGTCGTATCAAAACATTTTGCTTTACGGTGGATGACAACATCCGATTTTTGAAGGAAATCACCGAGAAGGGTTATCAAAGTATCTTTGAGCATCCGTATCTTGCCATGTATCGGCGGCTGCATGAGGAATTTGGCTTGAAAATTCAGCTCAATTTGTTTTACCGCATGGAGAATTTCGATCTTTCCATGATGAGTGCCGCTTATTGCAAAGAATGGGCAGAAAACGCGGATTGGCTCAAGCTCTCTTTTCACTCACAGCTGGAGAACGTCAATCCTTATGAATTTTCGGGCTATGATGAGGTATATGAGGATTGCAAACGGGTGCATGAGCAGATCGTTCGCTTTGCGTCGCCCCAGTCTTTGGCAAGCACGACGACCGTGCATTGTTGCCTTGCGACAAAGGACGGCTTGTGCGCAATGGAGGACAACGGCGTCAAGGGGCTGCTCGGGCTGTTTGGCACGCAGGAAAAGCCGCGCACCTCTTATGGCATTGACGAAGGTCGTGCGGCAAGAATACGCAGCGGCGAGATCCTGCAGATCGGCAATATTTCTTATGCGTCCATTGATATTGTTTTGAATTGTTTTTCTACAGAGGAAATCTTGCAACAACTGGCGCGTATGCGTCAGCGCGAGGGGATCAGAGTCATGATCCACGAGCAGTATTTTTATGCGGACTACTACATGTATCAGCCTGAATTTGAGCAAAAGCTGCGTGCCACCTTTGGCGATTTGTGCGAGAACGGCTATCAAAGCAGCTTTTTTGAAGATTTGATGGCAGAAAAAATGCGCTCTTGACTTTTACGCGAGTATATGTTACAATGAAAAAGGCCGTCAAAGCAGACGGCTCAATTGACTGAATGAATCACTACTACAGGAGAAAATAAAATGAAAGAAATCCTTGAGAAAAAAGGCTTCATATGCGATATGGACGGCGTGATCTATCACGGTAACGAGATTTTAGAGGGCGTTCGCGAATTTGTGAACTGGATGATCGAGCACGATAAGAAGTTTGTGTTTCTGACCAACAGCCCCGAAAGAACGCCGCATGAGCTGAGCATGAAGCTGGAGCGCATGGGGCTCAGCGTTTCCGCCGACCATTTTTACACCAGCGCCATGGCGACTGCGGAGTTTTTGCACGCGCAGGCTCCGGGCTGCACGGCATACGTCATCGGTGAGGCGGCTCTTTCCAAGGCTCTTTACGATAAGGGTATTTATATGAATGACATCAATCCCGATTACGTGGTCATCGGGGAAACGCGTACCTATTGCTTTGAAAAGCTGGAAAAGGCAATCGCGCTTGTCAACAACGGTGCTAAGCTGATCGGTGCAAATCCCGACACCATTGGTGTGACCGAGAAGGGAATTATGCCCGCAACCGGCTCGCTGGTGGCTCCCATTGAGATCGCAACGGGCAAAAAGACCTATTTTGTGGGCAAGCCCAACCCCTTGATGTTACGCCACGGTCTTAGAATGCTGGGTTGCCACAGTAGTGATATTGCG
>JAGBXH010000445.1 GCA_017629395.1 Clostridia bacterium
AGCACCCGATAAGCTGCTTTCCGCGTTTGATAAGGAATTCGGCGCGGAGCAGGGATATGCGATACAAGAGGTGATTTTCGTGGGGCAAAACGCACCGCAGCCGGAAGGGGTTGCGCTGACTGCCTGCACCACACCCAAGCGCGCCGCAAAGCGCATCTTGTCCTTGACAGACCCCGATACGACCACTCTGGTCGTGGGAGATGCAAGGTTTGCATATGCGATCAAAGAGGCTGTTACCGACGCCCTGATCGGATTAAGTTAAAAGAAAAGGACTACGTCACTTGTAATGACGTAGTCCTTTTGTATTGTTTATAAGTATTTGTTCATGTGCTCGTTGAGGCTGTCTGCGATGGTAGCGTCATCGACAAGCTTTTTCATAAAGTAGATGCGGCCATCGGGGTCGGGAATGGCGCGCGTTGCGTCGGGCGTGCCCGTACCTGCGTCGTAGAACTCCAGGCGGTAGGCGTCCTCGTGCAGCGCATACAGCTCGCAGTCACCCAGCACCGCGTACTGCACGGCGGTCAGGTCGTAGCTGCTGTTCTGGCATCTGCCTGCGGTGTAAAGGCGGTAGGATTCGTAAAGCGGGCTGTCAGGATGGGGATCTGCGGGGTCATAGCCGGTCATGATCTGCCAGCCGATGTGGAAGTCGGAAAGGAACATCTTGGTCGGCCAGTTATCAAACACGACCTTTGCTGCCTCATAGTCACAGATCACGTTATACTCTCTGCCTTCGGGCAGGATTGCTGCCATGGAAACCAGCGCGCTGACCTTTTTCTGCACCAGCTCCTTGCCGCTAAGCGGAGAAATGGCATCGGGCGCGGACTCCAGCAGCGCTGCGAGCGTGTTGAACATACCGATGGTGATGATGACCACGCCGTCATCGGGTGCAGCTGCCAGCGTCTTGCGGTAAAATTCAACCGAGGGCGCGATCTTGAGCGTGCCGTTTGCATACTTTTCGGAGAATCGCTGCGCTACCTCCACGGAGTATTTGTGGCAAGCGTCGTCATCCAAAAATCCGGGGTGCTCCCATTGACCTAAGTTTTCGATGGGGTGAGAGCAGTAGCGCGCTACCGCATCGATCGTGCCCACACCGGAGCGATTGGACGTGCAATGGCAAACGCCCAGAATGTCAAATCCGTACTGCTCTGCGTAGGAGATCAGTGTGACGAGCGCACCGACGTCGTCGCAATCGGGTCCCATATCGGTGTCAAGAATGACCGCTTTTTTAGTCAGAGAGAGAGGCTGGTAGAGTGTGGACATTTCAGGTGTACCTCCGAATTTCATATTTCTGTCGCCATTATACCGCAAAAGCAGTATTTTGTCAAGAAGAAATAAAGAAAACGAACGCACAGCGTTCGTTTTCTTTATCTGCAAAATCAATCCTTTTTCAGCTCAGCCAAAATCAGCTTGAGCAGATCCTCGGTCGTGGGATTGGCCTCGCGTTCAGCCTTTGCTGCTGCCTCTGCGGCTGCTTTTTCCTCGGCTGCCTTTTGCTCCTCGGCAAGCTTTTTCTGTGCAAAATAAGCATCAACAGCTGCCTTGTCGCGGATCTTGATGCCTGCTGCCTTGAGCTCCTTCTTCTGCGCCTTGGTCAGCTTACCCTTGGAGATCTTGCCTGCCAGCTCGTTGCGCTCTTCTCTGAACTTGTTGAAGATTTTTACGATGATGAACAGCACGATGGCGATCAGGAAGAAGTTGATAACGGCGTTGATGAATGCGCCCCAGTCAATGTAAATGGACTGCGCCAGATCGACCTCGGTGCCGATCACCGCGCCCGTTGCTTCATCTACGACGTCCTTCATTTGCTTATGCAGGAAGGTGTAGATTTCGCTGAGCGAATCCTTGCCCAGAATTTTGAAAAGTACGAAGTTGATAATAGGCTTCAGGATGTTGTTGCTCAAACCGTTGACGATTGCGGTAAAAGCACCGCCGACGATCACACCGACTGCCATGTCTACGACGTTGCCGCGGGTGATAAATTTCTTGAATTCTTCAAAAAACTTTTTCATGTTTCCTCCTTAGCTTTTGACCGTTTTGGTCATATTATGTCAATATTTATTATAGACGAAACAGGCTTTTCTGTCAATAGGGAATTTTATGAGTCAGAGAAGCTGTCGGCAAAAGCGGTCGCCAAAGCATCGCAACGCTCATTATAGGGGTGTCCTGCGTGTCCCTTGACCCACACAAAGGTTACGGTATGATACTCCAACAGGGTAAGCAGCTTGTCCCAGAGATCGGAATTGAGTGCAGGGGACTTGTCCGCCTTTTTCCATCCCTTTGCCTTCCATGATCTTGCCCAGCCCTTGGTCACGGCATCGACTACGTATTTGGAGTCGCTTGTCAGCGTGATCTCGCAGGGCTCGCGCAAAGCGGAAAGTGCCGCAATCACGGCGGAAAGCTCCATGCGGTTATTAGTGGTCATTCTCTCACCGCCCGAAAGCTCTTTTTCAATCCCCTTGTAAACGAGGACTGCCCCCCAGCCGCCCTTGCCGGGATTTCCGCGGCAGGCGCCGTCGGTATATACGTCAACGTGCTTCATTTTCATCACCTCTTTCTTATTTTATCACAAAAACATGTAAATGTCAAAGGTTTTGTGACATTTGTCAATTGATTTATTCGCGATTTTCCGCTATAATAGTATGAATACTTTCGATAGGAGACGCTCACAATGGAAAACGCAACCCTTGAAAAGCAGACGGAAAGCATGCAGAAAAAGCCCTACAAGCGTCGCTTGGGCGACAGAGCAGACGGCAGACTTTTGCGTACTTTGTATCCCATGAATAAATTCATGCCTTACATTATGCGCACCCGAAACGATGCGTGTAATCAGTTTGCAGACAGTATAGATATGACTGAAACAGACCCTTATATCCGTGCCAAGGTCAAGGAGGGAAAGGTTAATTTTTCATTCCTGCACGTGTTTCTGGCAGCCTACGTGCGCACACTGGCAAAACGTCCCGAGATCAACCGCTTTGTCAGCGGCAACCGTATTTATGCCAGAAATAACATCGTGGTCAATATGACCATCAAGACTACGCTGTCTGCGGATGCGCCGGACACCTGTATTAAGGTGTATTTTGAGCCAAATGACACCATTGACGAGGTGTACGAAAAGTTCAACGCTGCCGTGCAGGCGGTCAAGGATGCAAGCGAAACGAAATCGGACAAGGAGAGTGGCTTTGATAAGACCGCGCGCATTCTTGCAGGACTGCCGCGCTTTATCCTGCTGCCCGTGATCCATCTGCTGACCTTTTTGGATAACAATCGCCTTTTGCCGCAAGCCATCATCGGCGTCAGCCCCTTCCACGGCTCGCTGTTTGTAACCAGTATGGGCTCGCTTGGCATTCGCCCCGTCTATCACCATTTATACAATTTCGGCAATTTGCCCATTTTCGTATCGTACGGCAACAAGCGCATGGAGCTGTGCCTTGACGAGCAGGGCAACGTGCAGAAAAAGCGCATGATCGACCTCAAGGTGGTGACCGACGAGCGTATTTGCGACGGATATCTGTACGCATCTGCCTTCAAGACCATTCGCACCTATCTGGAGCATCCGCAGGTGCTGGATCAGGCGCCCGACGTGATCAAAGAGGATATTGACTGATGTTTACATACGTAAAAAGCAACGGGGTCGGGTATTATTACTCGACCCTGCTGAAATCTATGCACGCCTTTTCTACGCGTGAGGGCGGCGTGAGCCCAAGCCCCTATACAAGCGGCTTGAATCTGGCTTTTGGCAGAGGGGATGAGGACGCAACCGTGCTGCAAAATCTGCGCCTGCTTGCGTCTGCCGTAGGCGTGGATGCCGAGCGCGTGATCTCGCTGCCGCAGGTGCATGGCACACAGGTGCTGACCGTAACCGAGGCAGATGCGGGCAGGGGATATACAAAGCCTGCAAACGGCACGGGCGACGGCTATATGACGCTTGAAGGTGGCGTGCCCTTGGGCGTCAAGAGCGCAGATTGCGTGCCCGTATTGCTTGAAGCGCGCGATGCTGACGGGCGTGTGCTTGCCGTAGCGGCGGTGCACGCAGGCTGGCGAGGAACTGCGGGCGGGATTGTGGTCAATGCCGTCAAGGCGTTGCGCTACTCTTGCGGTGATGCCGAAATCTATGCCGCCATCGGACCTTGCATTGGACAGTGCTGCTTTGAGGTGGATACGGATTGCGTGGACGAATTTGACCGTCTTTGCGGCAGGGAGATCGTGGACGCGTGCTTTATAAAGGTGCAAAACGGCAAGTCTTACGGTGATCTTGTCAAGGTCAACCGCATGCTGCTTAGCGGCGCAGGCGTGCCCGATGCGCATATCGATGCGGCAGGCATCTGCACCTGCTGCCATCCCGATCGGTTTTTCTCGCACCGCTATGCTACCAAGCACCATGACGGCAAGCGCGGAACCATGCTTTCGGTGATTTGTAAAGAATAATTTGTACGGGGAGGATTTCATATCCTCCCCGTGTTATATGATGATATTTCTATTTCCGCGCAGCAGAATTGACATCCCATCCGGTTTGTGTTATAATAAAGGAAATCATGATCGCACAAAAATCAACCCCAGGCAAATTATTTGTCATTTCGTTTGTTATATATGATAAATACGACAAAACAGGAGAGAGTGACATGAAGGATTATCTCAATTTGGAGCAGTTGCCAAGCAACGACGACGCCAAGCGATACAGGGCGTCAAGAAACGCTCGCAGGGGAAAGCTTGCGCTCAAAATCATTATATGGGTGGTATTGGGCATACTTGCGCTGTATCTGATAG
>JAGBXH010000446.1 GCA_017629395.1 Clostridia bacterium
AATTAAAAAATATTGAGACTCTCAAAAATATCTGAAAATGTTTTCACCCACTTTCGCAAAAAGCCTTTTCAAATTCACAATTCCGTGATATAATGGTGTTAACGAAAGCAAAGGAGCACCGATATGGAAGAAATTTATACCATTCCCCTTTCGCAGCTGGAAAAGGAATTTTCATTTGAAAGAATTTACGTGCCCGAGGACTATGAAACCGTTTTGGTTCGCACCCCCGAGGTTTCGCGCCCCGGTCTTGCACTCGCGGGCTTTTACGGCATTTTTGACCGTGACAGAATACAAATTATCGGCAACGCCGAGCACAAATACTTAACCGAGCTTTCTCCCGAGGCACGCGAAAAGGCGTTGATCGCCTTTATCAAAGCATTGCCCGTAGCCGTGCTTTTCACAACAAACAACGAGGTATTCCCCGAGCTGATCCGCCAAGCGCAGATCTCGGGCGTTCCCGTGCTGCGCACACCGGAAAACACCAGCCCCGTCATGGCTGCGCTGATTGCCTCGCTCAATCAGCACTTAGCCCCCCGTATCACGCGCCACGGCGTCTTGGTCGAGGTATACGGTGAGGGTATTTTGCTGCTGGGTGACAGCGGCGTTGGTAAGAGTGAAACCGCTATTGAGCTGGTCAAGAGAGGTCACCGTCTGATCGCGGACGACGCGGTGGAGATCAAGCGCGTGTCTGCGAAAACGCTGGTTGGCTCTGCCCCCGAGATCATCCGTCACTACGTAGAGCTGCGCGGCATCGGTATTGTAGACATCCGTCGCCTGTTCGGTATGGGCTCGGTCAAGGAAACAGAGAAGATCGACCTTGTCATCAACCTGGAGCCTTGGGTACAGGGCAAAATGTACGACCGCCTCGGTCTTGACGAGCAGAAGGTGGACATTCTGGGCATTAAGATCCCCTGCACCACCATTCCCGTCAAGCCCGGCCGTAACCTTGCCATTATCCTTGAGATCGCGGCAATGAACAACCGCCAGAAGCGCATGGGCTACAACACCGTTGAGGAATTCAACAAAAAGCTCATGGGACAGATGGGCTTGGAATAATACGCAAGCAGCGCATACTAAAATTCCCTTGCGGGAGTCGGGTCATTCGACTCCCGCAAGGCTGTTTTATGAGATCTTGGCAGGAATGTGAAAAATTTGCCGAAAGGTATTGACAAGTGAATTTCAGAGTGTTATAATGATGAAAAATTTGAATATCACAAACAACGACTGTGATGAAGAGGGTTGAAGTATAACGCTTCCAGAGAGTTGTCGGACGGTGCGAGACAATGGCGAGAGCTTCATAAAGCCTATCACTTCTGAGTCGGAGGACCGAACGGCGTGTGCGCGCGTTGCGCTGCCAAGTAGACTCCTTCCGTATTGCTGCGTAAAGGCAAAGGGCTTGACAGAGTCCGGAAAGTGACGGATTTTTCCGTAATTTGAGTGGTACCGCGGGTAATTTTACTCGTCTCAAAGGGGTTCTTTTGAGGCGGGTTTTTGTTTTATTCAGATTTGTAATCAGCCCAGAGAATTTCAGAAATGAAAGGAGACAGAAACATGGATTACAGTTTGAAAGAGGTTGCAGGCAGAATTAAGGATCTGCGAGAGGCAAAGGGATATTCCCCCGAGCAGCTTGCAAAGCTGACGGGCGTGACGGTCGAGGATTACCTGCTTTTGGAGCAGGGCGAGACCGATTTCAGCTTCACCTTTATTTATAAGTGTGCCAAGGCGTGCGACGTTGAGGTGGTTGACCTGCTGGAGGGTCGCAGCACCACCCTGACCTCCTTTGCGATTACAAGACGCGGAGAGGGCTTGAAGATCCTCAAGCAGCACGGCGTGGAATACAATAACTTAGCCCCCAAATTCAAGGACAAGCTCGCAGAGCCCTTCTTGGTCAAATTCCCCTATATTCCCGAGGAGCAGAACACGCCCATCAAGCTCAACTCGCACAACGGTCAGGAGTTTGACGTCATCGTGCGCGGCTCACTGAAGGTGCAGGTAGGCAATCACGTGGACGTTCTGCACGAGGGCGACTCCATCTTCTATAACAGCTTGATCCCCCACGGTATGATCGCAGTCAGCGAGGGCGGCTGTGATTTCCATGCGGTCGTACTCAACCCGCAGGACGGTCTGGTCAGCGAGGAATACCCCGAGGCACCCGTTGTCACCGCTCCCAAGGCTGCCGTTCAAGAAGCAGATACCAAAACCGTGGCGGATAACTTTATCGAATCCTACTACGACGAAAACGGCGTGTTCAACGGCATCAAGTTCAAGAACGCGGACAAATTCAATTTTGCCTTTGACTGCGTGGATGCCATTGCGCAAAAAACACCCGACAAGCTGGCAATGATGTGGGTGGCGAACGACAAGACAGACCGTCGCTTTTCCTTCAGCGATATGAAAAAGTACTCGGCAAAAACCGCCAATTACTTTGAATCGCTTGGCATCAAGCGCGGAGATACGGTCATGCTGGTGCTCAAGCGTCACTACCAATTCTGGTTCTGCATGCTGGCACTGCATAAGATCGGTGCGATTGCCATTCCCGCGACCAATCAGCTTGTAGAGCACGATTTTTCTTACAGATTCCAAGCGGCAGGCGTCAAAGCCATCGTTTGCACGGCAGACGGTGAGGTTTCTGCAGAGGTGGATAAGGCAGCGCAAGCATTCCCCGGCATGTGCAAGATCATGGTGGGCGGCTGCAAGCCCGGCTGGCATGACTACAACGTAGAAATGGAACGCTTCAGCACTCACTACTTCCGCACCGAGAACAGCCCCTGCGGCAACGATCCCATGATCATGTTCTTTACCTCCGGCACGACCGGTTATCCCAAGATCGCAGCACACAGCTATAAGTATGCGCTGGGTCACTACCCCACCGCCAAGCATTGGCACAACGTCAAGCCCGGCGGCTTGCACTTCACTATTTCCGACACTGGTTGGGGTAAGGCACTCTGGGGCAAGCTGTACGGTCAATGGCTGTGCGAGGCAGCCACCTTTACCTACGACTTTGACAGATTCCGCTCCGAGGACATTCTGCCCATGTTTGCCAAGTACGGCATTACCACCTTCTGCGCTCCTCCCACCATGTACAGATTCTTTATCAAGGAGGATCTCTCCAAGTACGATCTTTCCTCCATCCAATATGCCACCACGGCGGGAGAAGCACTCAACCCCGAGGTCTTCAGCCAATTCAAAAAGGCAACCGGCCTGACCATTATGGAAGGCTTTGGTCAGACAGAGACCACCCTCTCCATTGCCAACTTCGTAGGCACGACGCCCAAGATCGGCTCAATGGGCAGACCCAGCCCCCTGTACGATATCGTGCTGCTTGATCCCGACGGCAATCCCTGTCCCACGGGTGACACGGGCGAGATCTGCATCCGCGTAAAGGATGATATTCCCTGCGGTCTGTTTATCGGCTACTATCAGGACGAGGAAAAGACCCGCGACGTATGGCATGACGGCTATTATCACACGGGCGACCAGGCAACTATGGACGAGGACGGCTACCTTTGGTTTGTCGGCAGAATCGACGACGTGATCAAGTCCTCCGGCTACCGCATCGGTCCCTTTGAGATCGAGAGCGTCATTATGGAGCTGCCCTACGTCTTGGAATGCGGCGTCAGCGCAGCCCCCGATGAGATCCGCGGTCAGGTTGTCAAGGCGAGCGTGGTGCTGACGAGGGATACCGTTCCCTCCGACGAGCTCAAAAAGGAAATTCAGGACTACGTCAAGTCGCGTACAGCCCCCTACAAGTACCCGCGTATCGTCGTGTTCCGCGATGAGCTTCCCAAAACCATCAGCGGTAAAATCATACGAAACAAGCTTTGATTTTTATAGAGATTTTTTGCAGGTTGAACAAACAAAACTTGCAAGAACCTATTGACACAAAACCCCTGTTATGATATAATAATAGGTAATTTCTTGAAAGGCGATGACGAAAAATTCGCACGGGAATTTCATTTGCAGAGAGTCGGCGGACGGTGTGAGCCGACAGTGATACCCTTGCGATCTGGTTTTCGAGCCGAGGGAAGAACGCGCCTGCCCGCGCAGCGCAAGTAGACCCCTCCGTGCAGCCGCGTTAAGGCTTGGATAGCAGATATCTATCCGTAAAGTGGCGCATTTGCGCAATTTGAGTGGTACCGCGGACATTGACCCTATGCCCGTCTCAAGCAGGCTTGAGACGGGCATGCTTTTTTCCGGGCGTACCCAACCAAACAAAGGAGATTTCAATCAAATGAGCAATCTGACTGGACTTGAACAAAAGATCGTCGAAATGGCAGCGCGTATACGCGAGCTGCGTGAGATCGAGGGTCTGAGCGTTGCATACATGGCAAACGCTGCGGGCGTTACCCCCGAGGAATATCTCGATTGCGAGGCGGGCAAGCGCGACCTCAACTTTGCATTCATCTACCGCTGTGCGCAGGCTTTGCGCGTAGACGTGACCGAGATTATTGAGGGCTCCGCCCCCAAGCTGCAGACCTATACCCTGACGCGCCGCGGTGCAGGTCAGAGGATCGAGCAGGCGCACGGCATGAATTACTACAACATGGCGTACACCTTCAAAAGCAGAATTGCCGAGTCCTTGTTCGTGCGTGCAACCTACAGCGAGGAGCTGGAAAATGCTCCGATCGCCGTTACCAGCCACCAGGGACAAGAATGCGATATCGTCATCGACGGCAGACTCAAGGTGCAGATCGGTGACCACACCGAGATCCTGAGCGCAGGAGACACCATTTATTACGACTCCTCCATCCCGCACGGTATGGTTGCCGTGGGCGGCAAGGATTGCACCTTTTACGCCATCGTGCTTGACCCCGATGCGGCTGACCTGATCAAGGCGGTTGAGCTGGGCGCAGCACCCAAGATCGCCGTTCGTGACGATCAGAAGCGCGTATGGCAGAATTTTGTGGACGTCAAGGAGGACGACCGCGGCATTTTGCAATCGCTGTCCTTCAAAAATACCGATCACTTTAACTTTGCATTTGATATCATCGATACGCTGGGCCGTGAAAAGCCCGATAAGCTTGCCATGCTGCACGTGGCAGAGGACATGACCGAGCGTCGCTTCTCGTTCGGCGATATCAAGCGCGCATCCTCCCAATGCGCCAACTACTTCAAATCCCTGGGCATCAAGCGAGGCGATCGCGTCATGCTGATCTGCAAGCGTCACTACCAGTTCTGGTTCTCCATGCTGGCGCTGCACAAGATCGGTGCCATTGCCATTCCCGCTACCAATCAGCTGCAGGAGCACGACCTTTCCTACCGCTTCTCGGCAGCGGGCGTTTCCGCCATCATCTGCACCGCGGACGGCGACGTGGCTCGTCAGGTTGAGCTTGCCGAACAGGACGCTCCCACGCTGCAGACTAAAATTCTGGTAGGCGGCACACGAGAGGGCTGGCGCAGCTTTGATGCGGAATATTCGCTGTTCAGCGGCAAGTGGGAAAGAGATGAGAACTCCCCCGGCGGCGACGACCTGATGCTGATGTTCTTTACCTCCGGCACCACGGGCTATCCCAAGATCGCAGCGCACAGCTATAAGTATGCGCTGGGTCACTTCCATACCGCAAAATACTGGCATTGCGTAGACCCCGAGGGTCTGCACCTGACCATTTCCGACACGGGTTGGGCAAAGGCAATGTGGGGCAAGATGTACGGTCAATGGCTGTGTGAGGCAGCAACCTTTGTTTACGACTTTGACCGCTTTGACGCATCCGTCATTCTGCCCATGTTTGCAAAATACCGCATTACTACCTTCTGTGCTCCCCCCACCATGTACCGCATGATGATCAAGCAGGATCTCAACAAGTACGATCTCTCCTCGGTCAAGCACGCAGCCATCGCGGGCGAGGCACTCAACCCCGAGGTCTACCACCGCTTCAAGCAGCTCACGGGGCTGGAGCTCATGGAGGGCTTTGGTCAGTCCGAGACCACGCTTGTCATCGGTAACCTTGCGGGCATGACGCCCAAGATCGGCTCTATGGGCAAGCCCGTGCCGCTCTACGACGTCTGCATCGTTGATCCCGACGGCAATCCCGTTGGCGTAGGCGAATCGGGTGAGATCGTCATCCGCACCGACGTCGAGCACCCGAACGGCTTGTTCCAGGGCTACTACAACGCCCCCGAAAAGACCGCAGAGGTATGGCATGACGGCTATTACCACACGGGCGACGTGGCGTGGCGTGACGAGGACGGCTACTACTGGTACGTCGGCAGAGTGGACGACGTGATCAAGTCCTCGGGCTACCGTATTGGCCCGTTCGAGATCGAATCGGTCATCATGGAGCTGCCCTACGTGCTGGAGTGCGGCGTCAGCGCAGCGCCCGATGAGATCCGCGGGCAGGTCGTCAAGGCAAGCATCGTGCTCACGGGCGGCAAGCAGCCCTCCGAGGAGCTCAAAAAAGAAATTCAGGCGTACGTCAAGTCGCGTACCGCTCCCTATAAATATCCCAGAATCGTGGTCTTCTGCGAAAGCCTGCCCAAAACGACAAGCGGAAAGATCATTCGCAACAAGCTGTGATGCAAGAAAAGCGCATTACGCTGTTCGTGGGGCACTACGGCAGCGGAAAAACCAATCTGGCAGTCAACTACGCCGCGCACTTATCCGGGCAGGGCAAGCGCGTGGTGCTGGCTGACATGGATATCGTCAATCCCTATTTCCGCTCCAAGGACAGCGAAGAGGAGCTCCGCGCACTCGGTATTCAAACGCTCTCCTCCCCTTACGCCAACACCAACCTGGACGCTCCCGCCATGCCCGCCTCGTTTTACGGCATCTTTGAGCACAAAGACCGCTTTGCGGTGCTCGACGTGGGCGGTGACGACCGCGGCGCGGTGGCACTGGGCAGATACGTACCCATGATCCGGGAGGAAAACGACTTTGAAATGATCTTCGTGGCAAACGCACACCGTGCGCTGACCCCCACCCCCGAGGATGCGCTGGAAGTTATGCGCGAGATCGAGCTTGCGTGCAAGCTGCCCGTTACGGCGATTGCCAACAATTCGCATCTGGGCGAGTTTACCGATGCAGAAACCGTACTGGCTTCCGAGTCTTACGTGCAAAGGCTGTGTGAGCTTTCGGGGCTGCCGCTGATCATGACCGCATTTGAAAAAAAGCTTGCGCCCGATCTTACGGATCGCGTGCCGCACCCCTTCCCCATTACGCTACAGAAAAAATATTATTGATTTTTACATACGGAGGACCCCATTATGGCTAAATTAACAATTGATGCCGAAAAGTGCAAGGGCTGTGGGCTTTGCGTGGCAACCTGCCCCAAAAAGCTTTTGCAGATTGCTAAGGATAAGATCAACTCCAAGGGACATTGCCCCGCGGAAATCACCGACCCCGACGCTTGCGTGGGCTGCGCCAACTGCGCACTCATTTGCCCCGACTGCGTGATCACGGTCGAACGCTGAGAAAGGAGAGATATCATGTCCGATAAAGTACTTATGAAAGGCAATGAAGCCATTGCCGAGGCTGCTATTATGGCAGGCTGCCGTCATTACTTCGGCTACCCCATCACCCCTCAGACCGAAATTGCCGCTTACATGGCAAAAAAGATGCCCAAGATCGGCGGCTGCTTCTTGCAGGCGGAAAGTGAGATCGCAGCGATCAACATGGTCTACGGCGTATCCGCCGCAGGCAAGAGGGTCATGACCTCCTCCTCTTCTCCCGGAATTTCGCTCAAAAGTGAGGGCATTTCCTACCTTGCAGGTGCCGATCTGCCCGCACTCATCGTCAACGTACAGCGCGGCGGCCCCGGTCTGGGCGGCATTCAGCCCTCTCAGTCCGACTACTTCCAGGCTACCCGCTCCTGCGGTCACGGTGACTTCCACCTGATCGTATTGGCGCCCAGCTCTGTGCAGGAAATGGCGGAGCTGACCGTCAAGGGCTTTGACCTTGCCGACAAATATCGCATGACCTCCATGATCCTTGCCGACGGCACCATGGGTCAGATGATGGAGCCCGTTTGCCTGTCCGACATCAAGCCCACCGAGGTAGAGAAGCCTTGGGCTGTCACCGGCACAAAGCTTGAAAGAAAGCACAACATCGTCAACTCGCTCTCGCTCGTCCCCGAGGAGTTGGAGCAGCTGAACTTTGACCGCTTTGACCGCTACCGCATCGTAGAGGAAAACGAGGTCATGTATGAAGAATTCATGATGGAGGACGCAGAGATCTGCATCGCCGCCTTCGGTATTGCAGCGCGCGTTTCCAAAAATGCCGTCATCGCGGCACGCGAGATGGGCATTAAGGTGGGCATGATCCGTCCCATCACGCTTTGGCCCTTCCCCAAAAAGGCGTTCCGCAAGGCTGCCGATCAGGTGAAGGCATTCATTTCCGTCGAGCTGTCCATGGGACAGATGATCGACGACATCAGACTTGCCGAGGAGTGCATCCGCCCCGTCTACCTGTGCAACAGAGCAGGCGGTATGATCCCCTCTCCCGAGCAGGTGCTGGAAAGCATTCAGAACATTGCAGGAGGTAACTGATCATGGTAGTATTCAAAAGACCGCACGCGCTTGCGGACATGACCATGCACTATTGCCCCGGCTGCACGCACGGTATCGTACACAGATTGGTAGCCGAGGCTATGGACGAGCTGGGCATTGAAGGCAAAACGGTAGGCGTTGCCCCCGTTGGCTGCTCGGTCATGGCATATAATTATTTCAACTGCGACATGGTGGAGGCGGCACACGGCCGCGCACCCGCCGTTGCAACCGGACTCAAGAGAGCCAACCCCGATTCTATCGTATTCACCTATCAGGGCGACGGCGACCTTGCATCCATTGGTATGGCAGAAACCGTACACGCTGCTGCACGTAACGAAAACATTACCGTGATCTTTATCAATAACGCGATCTACGGCATGACCGGCGGTCAGATGGCTCCCACCTCCCTGCCCGGTCAGATCACCCAGACCTCTCCTTACGGCAGAGATACCGCGCATTGCGGCTTCCCCGTTAAAGTGTCCGAAATGCTTTCCCAGCTGGAGGGTCCGCAGTACATTGAGCGTGTTGCCGTGACCAGCGTGGCAGGCATCCGCAAGGCAAAGAAAGCCATTCTCAAGGCGTTCCAGAACCAGGTTGAGGGCAAGGGCTTTTCGCTGGTTGAGGTCATTTCCACCTGCCCGACCAACTGGGGCATGACACCCACCAAGGCAATGGAGTGGGCAAATGAGAATATGCTCCCCTACTATCCCCTGGGCGTTTATCGCGACCGCGACGCCGAGAGTAAGGAGGACGCACAGGTATGAAGACCTTACAGATGTTGATTGCAGGCTTTGGCGGCCAGGGCGTGCTGTTCCTTGGCAAGATCGTAGCATACCAGGGACTGATTGCCGACAAGCAGGTCAGCTGGCTGCCCTCCTACGGCCCCGAAATGCGCGGCGGTACCGCAAATTGCTCTATCATTATCAGCGACACCCCCGTCGGCTCTCCCATCGTGGCAAAGCCTGATTGCTTGGTCGCTATGAATCTGCCCTCTCTTGACAAGTACGAGGATGCCGTTCTTCCCGGCGGCAAGATCTTTGTGGACAGCACGCTGATCACCCGCAAGATCGAGCGAGAGGACGTGCAAGCCTTTTATATCCCCGCAACGCAGATCGCCAACGACATGGGCATTCCTACGCTGGCAAATATGATCATTCTCGGCAAGGTGCTTGCAGAGTACCCCGAGATCGGCATGGAATACCTGGAAGCCGCTATGGGCAAGGTGGTCAGTGCCAAGAGAGCCAACCTGATCGAGCAGAATCTGAACGCCATCAAGCTGGGCTACGAATACAAAGGAGAATAACGCCATGTTGGATATTAAGATTATTGAAAATCCCGAGTCCACGCTCCTGCCCGAGGACAGCAAGCTGGGCTTTGGCAGATATTTTACCAACCATATGTTCATGATGGACTACAACAAGCAGGACGGCTGGCACAACGCACGCATCGTTCCCTTCGGTACGATTGCCCTGCACCCCGCCTCCACCGTGCTGCATTACGGCGCTGAGATCTTTGAGGGTCTGAAGGCTTACCGTCGCCTGTCCGACGGCAAGGTACAGCTGTTCCGTCCCTTAGAAAACATCCGCCGCATGAACGTCAGCGCAGAAAGACTTTGCCTGCCCACCATCCCCGAGGAGGATGCGCTGCAGTGCTATACCACCTTTATCGCACACGAGCAGGCATACGTTCCGAAGACCGAGGGCACCTCGCTCTACATCCGCCCCTTTATGTTCGGCAACGACCCCTATCTGGGCGTGCACGGCGTCAACGAGGCTGTCTTCATGATCATCGCCTCCCCCTCCGGCTCTTACTACAAGGAGGGCATCAACCCCGTCAAGATCATGATCGAGGGTGAGGACGTCCGCGCAGTCAAGGGCGGCACGGGTCACATCAAGTGCGGCGGTAACTACGCTGCCTCCACAAGAGCGGGCGACAAGGCTGAAAAGCAGGGTTACTCGCAGGTATTGTGGCTGGACGGTGTGGAGCGCAAGTACATCGAAGAGGTGGGCGCGATGAACGTCATGTTCAAGATCGCCGGTGAAATCGTCACCCCCGCGCTGACCGGCTCCATTCTGCCCGGTATTACCAGAAAATCCTGCCTGGAGGTGCTGCGTGACATGGGTTACCCCGTCAGCGAGCGTCGCATCAGCGTAGACGAGCTGATCGAGGCTGCCGAGAACGGCACGCTGGAAGAGGCATGGGGCACCGGCACGGCTGCCGTTGTTTCTCCCATTGGTGAGCTTTGCTACAAGGGCAATCGCTACACCGTCAGCGGCGGCAAGATCGGTGCTGTTACCCAGACCCTGTATGATACCTTGACCGGTATTCAGTGGGGTAAGATCGAGGACACCAAGGGCTGGACCCTCGAAATCTGATAACTGATAAACGGAGAGAACCTTTATGCGCAATCTCACAATCAACGATATCACTCTTTGTACCGCTCTTGCCGCAGAGCAGCTTTCCTTCCGCGAGAAGGTGCAGGCGGCAAGACTGCTTGGTAAGATGCACGTCTCGCAGATCTCCCTGCCCGAAATGAAGAATCACAAGGCAGACGCGCTGCTGGCGCGCACCGTGGCATCGGTCATTACCGATACCGTGCTGTGCGCACGCATCAAGACCGACGGCTCGGATGCCGAGCAGGTATACGCCTCCATTGCCGCTGCCAAGCACAAAAAGCTTGCCGTGGCTCTGCCCGCATCGCAGGCACAGCTGGAGTTTTTCTGCCACATCAAGCCTGCAGCCGTTCAGGAAACGGTGCAAAAAAGCATTTCGGCTGCTCGCGCGCTCTGTGACAGCGTGGAATTTATTGCCGAGGACGCTTTACGCGGTGACTATACCATTCTGACAAGCTGCATTGCCACCGCCATCGAGGCAGGTGCAACAACCGTGACGATCTGCGATCCCGAGGGCTACGCGCTGCCCGCAGAAATGGTTGCATTTATTGAAAAGCTGTATGCCGACGTGCCCGCACTCAAGGACGTGACGCTTGGCTTGCATTGCTCCAACGCTTGTAAGCTCGCGCCTGCAACCGTGCTGGAGTCCTTGTCCGCAGGCGTTGGACAGATCGACCTGTGCTGCGCGGGTGATCAAGCCCCCAACGTCGCCACGGTTTTGGCGATCCTTGCGCAAAGATCGGAAAAGCTGGGCGTGCACACCGACGTGCTTTACACCGAGGCAAAAACCTGCGCCGCTGCCGCAGCTGCGCTCTTTGATAAAAAGGCGGGCGGTAAGGCTGCTGCCGTATTGCAAAACGAGGGCGAGAGCCTTGCACTGGATGCAAACGCAGATAAGCACACCGTTCTGGCAGCAGTGGCAAAGCTGGGCTACTCCCTTTCCTCTGAGGATGCCTTGCGCGTATACGAGGAGTTTGGGCAGATTGCCGCAAGCAAGCCCATCGGTACGCGCGAGCTGGACACCATTGTGGCAGCTGTTGCCATGCAGGTGCCCGCAACCTACAAGCTGGTAAACTACGTCATCAACAGCGGAAATACCTTCTCCTCCTCCGCGCACGTTACGGTGGAAAAGAGCGGCAAGGTGCTGCAAGCCATCTCGCTTGGCGACGGTCCCATTGACGCAGCCTTCAAGGCACTTGAGCAGATCGTGGGACACCACTACGAGCTGGACGATTTTCAGATCCACGCCGTGACCGAGGGTCGCGAGGCTGTTGGCTCGGCACTTGTCAAGCTGCGTTCCGAGGGTACGCTGCACGCAGGCCAGGGCGTTTCCACCGATATCATCGGTGCTTCTATCCGCGCTTATCTTGACGCGATCAATAAGATCGTGTACGAGGAGGGACGCGCGTGAAGCTTTGCTTTTCCAACAGAAAATGGGCATCCTGCTCCTATACCGATCTGCTTTCGCTGTGCGATGCGACCGGCATGCAGGGGCTGGAGCTTTACGACGTGGCAGATACGCTGGGGGCTGCGGGTCAGCCCTTTGACGCGGCAAACGCGCGCAGCACGCTGCACACGCTGATCGATAACCGCATAAGCGTGGTCTGCTTTGACACCTCAGCAGACCTGTCCGATCCCGACGGAGAAGCTTGCGTGCAAACGCTGCGCGCCTATATTGCGCTGGCAGCTGCCTTCCGCGTACCCTTTGTGCGCGTGCACACACGCACCGACGGAGAGGACTGCTTTGACACGGTCTGCAGCAATATAGCGCCCCTCTTGCCTTACGCGCAGGAGCACGGCGTCACGCTACTGCTTGAGACCGCAGGCTGCTTTGCACACACAGACAACCTGCGCCAGATACTCAACCGCTTTGCAAGTGACAGTCTTGGCGCGCTTTGGGATATGTATAACACCTGCATGCAGGCAAAGGAATCCCCCGAGACCACCATCACCAACCTCGGCGCATACGTCAAGCACGTACACGTGCGCGATGCCAAGGACGGCGAATACTGCTTTATGGGTGAGGGCGACCTACCTATGCAGGAGCTGATCGGGGCTTTGTCCTCGGTCAATTACGACGGCTTTATCTCCTTAGAGTGGGATCCCGCCTGGATCGAGGATATCTCGGATCCCGAAATCATTCTCACCCAATTTGCAACCTACATGGAGCGTTTTGGCAACACCTCGCGTGCGCAGGATCATTTGTATGATAACAACGCGCACACGGGTAAGTACGTCTGGAAGAAGGACACCTTGATTGATATGACCTTCTCGCAGGTGCTTGATCGCATGGTTGAGCTGTTCCCCGATCAGTACGCCTTCAAGTACACCACGCTCAACTATACAAGAACCTACGCACAGTTCCGCCGCGACGTGGACAAGTGCGCACGCGCGCTGCTGACGCTTGGCGTGCGTCCGGGTGCTAAGGTTGCAGTATGGGCAACCAACATTCCCGAGTGGTATATCGCCTTTTGGGCGGTAACCAAGATCGGCGGCGTGCTTGTCACCATGAACACCGCCTACAAGATCCACGAGGCAGAATATCTGCTTCGCCAATCGGATACGCATACGCTGATCATGATAGACGGCTACCGCGATTCCAACTACAGACAGATCATTCGCGAGCTCTGCCCCGAATTAGAGAGCACGCCCGCAGGCGAGCCCTTGCATTGCAAGCGTCTGCCCTTTTTGCGCCGCGTGATCACCTGCGGCTTTGAGGAACAGGGGGCTTTGACGTGGGAGCAGGCATTGACCTACGCCGGCAAGACCCCGCGTGAGGAGCTTTCCCGTATCGCATCGGGCGTCTCTCCGCAGGACGTATGCAACATGCAGTACACATCGGGTACGACGGGATTCCCCAAGGGCGTTATGCTGACGCACTATAACATCATCAACAACGGCAAATGCATAGGCGACCGCATGGATCTCTCCACCGCTGACCGCATGATGATCCAGGTGCCCATGTTCCATTGCTTTGGCATGGTGCTCTCCATGACGGCATCCATGACGCACGGGGCATCTCTCTATCCCCTGCCTTACTTCTCTCCGCGCCCTGCGCTTGCTTGCATTCATCAGGAGCGCATTACCGCCTTCAACGGCGTACCCACCATGTTTATCGCGCTCTTGGAGCATCCCGATTTTGCCAAGACCGACTTCTCGCACGTGCGCACCGGCATTATGGCAGGCAGCCCCTGCCCCATTTCGGTCATGCGTGACGTGGTGGACAAGATGCACATGAG
>JAGBXH010000447.1 GCA_017629395.1 Clostridia bacterium
TCCTTTTGGGCGAGGCTGACGTGGACTTTATCATTCTCGACTACACCAACGCAAACGACGGCTACATTTCCAACACCGCCATGGGCAAGGCATGGATGTTTGATCCGCTCGATACGCTGTGCAAGGCATCCTTAGAGCTGCGTGCCCAGGGGTATCGCACCCCTTATATCGTGGCGTGGTGCGGTCAATCTGACGGCCCCATGATCAAGGCACTCTACGATCGCTACTACACCGAAAACAACCCCTATGCCGACTGCTTTGTGTACTGGGAGGGCAAGCCCTTTATGATCTATACGCAAAGCACCGATTCTTTCCCCTATCCCGATCTCTTTACCGTAAGATACATGTGGGGCTTGACCAATGAAAAATGCTGGAGATTTTTGAACGTCCGCAACAGAGGCACAGCCTTTGAAAACAACGGTGTGGCAGAGCAGATTTCGGTTGCGGTTGCCTCGCAGGAAACCTACATGTCCATGCCCACCGCACACGGCAGAAACGGCGGTAAATTCTTCTACGATCAATGGAAGGAAGCCTTCCGCGTGCATCCCAAGGTGGTCACCATCACCTGGTGGAACGAATGGACGGCACAACGCTTTATCGTGGACGGACAGACCGCATTCGTGGATAACTACAACCAAGAATACAGCCGCGACGTCGAGCCCATGGAGGGCGGCCACGGCGACCAATACTATCAATGGATGAAGCAATACATTGCCGCCTACAAGGCAGGCGAGGCATGCCCCAAGCTGACCGAATGATAAGGAGTACTGTCATGAAAAAACTCATCTGTGCAGCTCTGCTGCTCTGCACCATCATGCTGCTCTCTCCCCTGACGGCTTTTGCCAAAACGCCTCCCTCCGAGGGCAACGGCTTGCTGATCACCGAGATCTGCTACGACCCTTCCTGGAAAGAGGGGGATGAGCGGATTGAGGAAAGTGCTGACGTGTTCTCTTACGTGGAGATCTACAACCCCACAGACAGAACGATTTCACTTACCGATCTTTCGCTTTGCTACCGCACAGAAAAAGAAAGAATTGACTCCGGTGCGCTGATCTGTGCAGGCAGCACTCCTTCTCTTGCCCCCGGTGAGATTGCCGTGATCGTGCTTTACGATCAAAGCAGCTGGACGGCGCTGGGGCTTGACAACAAAACAGAATACGCCGCAGCGGTTTGGGAAGCCTTTACCGATCTGCACGGCATTGCCGATACGCTCGATAAAAACCACTTCTTTATTGCAACCAATAAGGACTTCAAGCTTGACAAGGAGTCCGCCAACGCTGCCATGGAGCTGTATTGCAGTGGCTACGTGAACACCTTTACCTACGACGCAGTGTACTACGACCGCAACAACCGCGCCGTGGTGTTTGGCGCGGACGGTAAGTGCATGGGCGCAGCACTTTGCAAGCCCGGCACGGTATACGATAACCAGATCCCCGATAACCCCGCGCTCCTGCCCAATATGCAGACCATTGGCATCAAGGCGGTGGAATACAATATCTGTGCCTCCGGCATTCCGAACGATTACGAGGATATCCCCTTTATCGCAGACAGACAGGACGAAGCACTTGCGCTGCTTGCAGCCGAAAGCCCCGATCCGATCGTGCTTTGTGAGGTCAATTTTGCATGGCAAGAGTACGTTCAAGCCTTTTGTGAGCAAAACGGCTACACCGCCTATGGGTTTTCAAGCGCAGGCAAGGATTTCCACGGCAAGCAGAACAGGCAAAAATGGGATCTGACCTCGCTGATCTTATGGAAAACCGACCGCTTTGAAACCTTGGAAGTCAACCACTTCTGGTGCTCCTCCACCCCCGACAAAAAGGGCTCTTACAAGTGGGGCGGCGGCTTGAGCGGTGACATGGCGCGCTGCATCAACTATGCCGTGCTCCGTGACAAGGCAAGCGGCGTGGAGCTTTTGCTGTTGGGCGCACACCTGGACGCCAAGAGCGAGGAAATCCGCACACTTTCCGCGCAGCTGATCTATGAGAGAGCGCACACCATTGCAGGCGAGCGTCCCATCATCATGCTGGGTGACTGGAACGCCAATCAGACGCACGACTCTTACCGAACGCTGACCTCCGGCAATCTTGCAGATGCGCGTTTTCGTACCTACGTCACAGATCTGCACGGCACGTTCAACAAATGGGGCGCATACTCCGCAGATTTCCAGACGCGCCTGCCCATTGACCATTGCTTGATTTCCAAGGACAAGATCTGGGTGGAATCCTACAAGCAGGTTGCAGGCGACCCCATTGAAAACGTTCCCCACCCCTCCGATCACAACATGACCGTATTTTCTCTGCTCGTCTCCACGGGCGAGCCGCTGCCCGAGACCACCGAGGCAGAAACCGAGCAGCCCACCGCTCCCGCGCAAAAGCAAGGCGGCTGCGGCGCGCTGATCCATCTCAACATCCTGCTGCTTGGCTGCGCAGCAGCATCGCTTTTAATCAAAAAGAAGCATTCATAAAACGCAAATGGCTGTCTTTCACATGAAAGACAGCCATTTTTATGATGTGCGTTTTATGACGATTGCTTTTGCTGCATCAATGCAAGCAGCGCCTCCAGATCAAAGATCTGATACTCCTCATCCAAAGGATTTTGCAGCCCCGCTCTCTCCAACACCTCGGAGAAAGTCAGCGTGCCCTCGTAGTCAGAGAGTGACAGATAGGTCTGCGCAGCACTCTCGTAATCACTTTCGGCTAAATAATACAGCTCCAGACAAGGAATCATGGAGATGCCGTAATTGATGTAATAGCCCGGCCAATCGAACGCCACTCGACGCCAATAAGAGGGGCCGGTGAACATTTCGGGATCTACGTAGCCCGAAACGATCTCGGTGTACAGCGCATCCAGCGATGCAGCATCCGGGTATTTCTCGGGATTTGCATACACCGTTTGCTCAAACTCATCAACGCACACACACAGAATGATGTTATCAATACCAAATATCAGCTGGCTCAGATTGACATAACGATCTACGAAGGGAGTGTGCTGCCCGGACAAGTACGCTTCATACATCCACTCACTGCCCTGCGAGTGCAGTTCTGCCAAATCGTATGAAAACGTGCGATAAGGATCCAGCGAAAAGGCATAGTAATGTCCGTACTCGTGCGCCATCGTCTTTGCATTGACAGGACTTCCCCCCAAGTACAGGAACGGCATCCCCCGAGAGGGCAGGATGTTGGTATATGCGGTAGAGCTTGAGAGGTTCTGATCCTTAGCCAAGTAATAGTATTCTTTCTCAAACAGCTCGGCATATGTATCCGCAAACGACTCACTGATGCTTTGTAAGTACGAAAGGAATTTTTCGTTATCCGAGCCCAAGTTCATGCGCGTGTGTATCTCGTCAAACAGTGCCTGCTGCACCTCCTCCGGCTCCGCCAGAATCTGCGCTTCCATCGCAAAAAGCTCCGCCAGGATCTGATCGTACAAGGGAACCAACTGCTCCTTGATCACCTTACGCACCTGTGCAATGTCATCCGGCGTATATTCACGCTTATAGCGGCACTCGTACACATAGTCCATGTAATTGTCATAGCCCAACTTTTGCGCATAGGCGTTATTCACGCGCACAAACTCGGGGTACAATGCCGCAGTTGTATCGTAATAATCCTCTTGCTGCATCAGCGCATGGTATTGCACAAGCAGCTCGTCATGCTGACTCAGCAATGCGAGTGCCTCCTCACTATAGCCCTTGCCCTTTGCCACCTTAATGCGAATCTCGACCTCACTCCAGCCTTCAAAAAACACCTCAGCTGCGGGCGACTCGTAAACCCTGCTGCACAACTTCTCAATTCTGCCGTTGGCGTCGCTAAGCAGCGCACTCATCCACAGACGGTTTTCCTCTGCCTTGGGGTCATTGCGATACAAATCGTATTCCGCCGTTGCCAGCACCTCTTGCGTTTCCATCTCGGCAAGCGCACCGTTCTTGACCTTGTCGTATGCCGCGCGCAATTCCTCGGGGGTACCGGTTTCGAAAATCACATACAGATCCTCGATCTGCTCAAGCAGCTCGATCGCCTGCTCCTCGGTATAGTAGAATGCAGGCATGCCCTTACCCACGTAAACCAAATCCGCATACTCGGCGCGGATCTCGGGCGTACCGCCGGGCGTCAGGTCACCCTCGTAGTCAATTACGATGGGCTCTCTCTCCACTACAGCCTGGGTTGTACCCTCGGTCGCACCTTGGGTTGTATCCTCACCGTTTTGCGTTGCGGGACGACAACCGATCACACCAAGGCATAGCAGCAGGGCAAGCAGCAGCACCGTAAATTTCATCAAAAGTCTTTTCATTTTTGTCTCCATTTCTGTTATACGGGGAATTCTTTATTGCTTTTGCTGCATCAATGCAAGCAGCACTTCAAAGTCAGCCAGGGTATAGTTCGGATCCAGCGGATTTTGCAGCCCGGCGCGTTCCAACACCTCGGAGAAGGTCAGATCGCCCTCGTATTCGATCAGCGACAGATAGGTCTGCTTGGCGGCGTCCATATCGGTCTCTGCCAAATAATACAACTCAATACACGGGATCAGCGAGATGGCATAGCTGGCAAAGTATGCCTCGTAATCAAACACCACGTAATGCCAGTAATCGAGGTTGAAATACTCCGGATTTCCATAGCCGGAAACGATTTCGGTATACAGCGCGTCCAGCGACTCGTGATCTGTATACTTTTCGGGATTTGCATATATCTCTTGCTCAAATTCATCCATACA
>JAGBXH010000448.1 GCA_017629395.1 Clostridia bacterium
ACCCGATATTGATCTTTCGGATCTCCCTGCCTACAGCGGCAAGGATTACGTTGCGCTCAACAACAATATTCCGTGGTTTACCGCAAGCGAAAAGGTCACCGAGTCGTATGAAACCTACAGCGATCTGGATGCGCTGGGCAGATGCACGCAGGTCATGGCGTGCTGCGGCAGGGATCTGATGCCCACGGGGGACAGAGGCAATATCAGCAGCATCAAGCCCACGGGCTGGGTGCAGGCGCAGTACAGCATTGTCAATGGCGGCAATCTGTATAACCGTTGCCATCTGATCGGCTGGCAGCTTACGGGCGAGAATGCCAATGCGGAAAATCTCATTACGGGTACGCGTTATTTCAACGAGAACATGATTCCCTTTGAGAATATGATCGCGGACTATATCAAGGAAACGGGCAATCACGTCATGTACCGCGTCACACCTGTCTTTGAGGGTAACAACCTTGTCGCAAGCGGTGCTGTGATGGAGGCGTGGTCGGTTGAGGACGAGGGCGACGGCGTCTGCTTTAACGTGTATATGTACAACGTGCAGCCCGGTGTGGTGATCGATTACGCTACGGGAGAGAGCTACTTGGAGGCAGACGGTGGACCTACCACCCCCGGTGAAGAGACTACCATTCCGGATGACGGGCTTTTGCACTACGTGCTCAACAAGAGCTCCAAGAAAATTCACAAGCCGAGTTGCTCCGGAGTCAAGCAAATGAGTGAGAAAAATAAGGTGTATTTCGATGATTCCTATGAAGCACTTGAAGCTTTGTATGATCAAGGATACACGGATTGCGGTACTTGTAAAGGCGCACACTAAATAAGAAACGACCTAAGCCTTTACGGGCTTGGGTCGTTTTTTACGTTGAGGTAATTCACTCCGTTCTTTTTGAGCAAGGAGCTGCAAAGAAGAACATATTTCGCTGCGCGAAATTAAACAGCGAGATTATTTCGCCCTCTGCAAAGGGCGACGAGGGCTCTGCCCCAAGACCCTGCAAACTTTTGAAAAAGTTTGATCAAAACTTTGGTGGGTTGGGTTCGTCTGTGCCGCTTACTTCTTCCTCTTTTTTTGCTTGATCTGCCTTTTCAGGTCTGCCAAGGCAGCGTCGATGCCGCCCACCGCGTCGATCAATCCGTACTGCACCGCCTCCGCACCTTCAATGATCGAGCCCACGTCGGTGGCGATCATATCGGGGCGCATCATCAGGGCGTGAATTTCGTCTGCCTTTGCCTTTGAATGGTTGCAGATGAAGTTGATAATGCGATTTTGCATCTGCGAAAAATAGGTGTATGTCTGCGGCGCGCCCACCACCAGCCCATTGATGCGCACGGGGTGGATGGTCATGGTCGCGCTGGGCACAATGAACGACCGCTTTGCCGCCACCGCCAAAGGGACGCCGATGGAATGTCCGCCGCCCAGCACCACCGATGCCGTCGGCTTGGTCATGGATGCAATCACTTCTGCAATCGCCAGCCCCGCTTCCACGTCACCGCCCATGGTGTTGAGCAGAATGAGCAGACCGTCCACCTCGGCATCCTGCTCAATGGAAACCAAAAGGGGAATGATATGCTCGTATTTGGTTGCCTTTTGCCCGTCCGGCAGGATATAGTGCCCCTCGATCTGCCCAATGATCGAAAGGCAATGAATGCGCTCGCCCGGAGTCTTGGTCATCACGCCGCCGCTTTCCTTTATGTTGTCCAGTACCTCGCAAAGCCCCTCTTTTTGATCCTTTTGTTCCATCCTTAACCTCCGCCTTGTGCCGATATTGACAGTATGCCCGAAAAATATCATGATATGCACAAGTTATTATTCAAAAAATCCCTTTACATTTTTGTTGGATTGTGTTATAATGTAGGATGATAATGGAGAAATCCGGTTTTTATGCAAAAATAAAAAATCAAATACATAAGGAGATGTCATTATGGAAAACAAAATTCTGGTTGAAACCTCTGCCAGACACATCCACTTGACCAAGGAAGCCGTTGAGGTACTGTACGGCGCAGGCGCGGAGCTGACTGTAAAGAAGATGCTCAGCCAGCCCGGTCAGTTCGCTACCGGCAACGAAAAGATCACCCTCGTAGGCCCCAAGGGCTCGCTGGCTGTCAGCGTTCTTGGTCCCACCCGTCCTGCTAACCAGGTAGAGCTGTCCTTCTCGGACGCACGCGCACTCGGTCTTGCAGGCGTTCCCGTACGTGAGAGCGGCGACGTTGCAAATACCCCCGGCGTAAAGCTGGTTGGTCCTGCAGGTGAGCTGACCATCGACAGCGGTGTGATCATTGCAAAGAGACACATTCACATGCGTCCCGAAGAGGCAGAAGCCCTGGGCGTAAGTAACGGTCAGGTTGTAAAGGTGCGCGTAAATTCCGCACGCTCTCTGATCTTTGACGACGTAGTTTGCCGCGTCAGCGACAAGTTTGCTCTGGCTATGCACATCGATACCGACGAGTGCAACGCTGCATGCGCATTCGGTGAGATCTACGGCGAGATCGTAGACTGAAAGGAAAATTAAAGAGATTATGAAGATTTTGTTTCAAGGGGATAGCGTAACCGACGCGGGCAGAGACCGAAGTAACTCATCCGACATGGGCTTTGGATACCCCAAGTATGCATCTGCTATGATCGAAGATGCGTTTCCCGATATTGACTTTGCGTTTGTAAACCTTGGTATCAGCGGCAACCGTACTGCTGACCTGGTGGAAAGAATGCAAAGTGATTTCATTGAAATACAACCCGATATAGTTTCTGTTATGATCGGTATCAACGACGTATGGCATCATTACGCCTTCTCGTATACCTACACCTCAAACGAAGAGTTTGAGCAAAATTACACCACGCTGCTTGAGGAGATCAAGCAAAAGACCGCTGCGAAGATCATGATCATTCAGCCCTTCCTTCTGGACGTTCCGGATAAGCAGGAGCTTTGGGGCGAGCTGAAGGAAAAGCATGAAATCGTGAAAAGACTTGCCGATCAGTATGCCGACGCGTATCTGCCTATGCACGAGATCCTGCATGCCGACGAGGCAGAGGATAAGACCGTGTATGCAGCTGACGGCGTACATCCCACCGAGGACGGCGCGTGCCTGATCGCGCAAAAGTATTTGGAAGCCGTCACTCCCTTAATTGAGGAGCTGGCGCAAACTCTGTAAAATTTTATAAAGGAGATACACAATCATGAGCATTGAAAACAACTGCGAATATGCAATGAGCCTTGAAGTACAGCACATGTGCAAAGTCGCTAAGGGCCCCGATCACGGTCCTGCTCCCATTCCCGAAGAAGGCAAGTGGGTACAGGCTAAGCAGATCACTGACATTTCCGCATACACCCACGGTGTGGGCTGGTGTGCACCCCAGCAGGGCGCGTGCAAGCTGTCCCTGAACGTAAAGAACGGCATTATCGAGGAAGCACTGGTTGAGACCATCGGCTGCTCCGGTATGACCCACTCCGCAGCTATGGCAGCAGAAATTCTGCCCGGCAAGACCCTTTTGGAGGCTCTGAACACTGACCTGGTTTGCGACGCAATCAACACCGCTATGAGAGAGCTCTTCCTGCAGATCGTTTACGGTCGCAGCCAGTCCGCATTCTCTGAGGGCGGTCTCGTTATCGGCGCAGGTATGGAAGACCTTGGCAAGGGTGAGAGAAGCATGGTTGGTACCATGTACGGCACCAAGGCAAAGGGCGTTCGTTACCTCGAAATGACCGAGGGCTACTGCACCAGAATGGCTCTTGACGAAAACGATCAGGTAATCGGCTACGAGTTCGTATCTCTGGGCAAGATGACCGACTTCATCAAGAAGGGCATGGAGCCCAACGAAGCATATGCAAAGTCCATGGGCACTTACGGCAGATTTGCTGACGCCGCTAAGTACATTGACCCCCGCAAGCAGTAATTGAAGGAGGAATATCGTAATGGCACATTTTGAAGGTTATGAAAGACGCGAGGCGAAGATCCTCGGCGTGCTGAGTCAGTATGGAATTTCCTCCATCGACGAATGCAAGGAAATCTGCGACGCTAAGGGCATCAACCCCTACAAGATCGTAGAAGAGACCCAGCCCATCGCATTTGAGAATGCAAAGTGGGCATACACCGTTGGCGCAGCAATCGCAATCAAGATGGGCTGCACCAAGGCTGCTGACGCTGCTGCCGCTGTTGGTATCGGCCTGCAGTCCTTCTGCATCCCCGGCTCTGTTGCTGAGAACCGTAAGGTTGGTCTTGGCCACGGTAACCTGGGTAAGATGCTGCTCTCCGAGGAGACCGAGTGCTTCTGCTTCTTGGCAGGTCACGAGTCCTTCGCAGCTGCAGAGGGCGCTATTAAGATAGCTCTTAACGCAAA
>JAGBXH010000449.1 GCA_017629395.1 Clostridia bacterium
GTCGCCTCTGCGCGAGCCGTTGCCCAGATTGGGAATGCCCTTGCCGCGCAGCGTAAAGGAGGTTCCCGACTGCGTGCCCTCGGGCAGATCGAACTTCTGCGAGCCCTCCAAGGTAGGCACTTCTATCTCCGCGCCCAGCACCGCCTCGGAAATGGTGACGGGGATCTCGCAATAGATATTGGCACCGTCACGCTGGAAGATCTTGTGCGGCTGCACGCTGATCTGCATGATCAGATCACCCGCAGGTCCGCCGTTCTTGCCGTCACAGCCCTGAGAGCGCAGCGCGATCTTCTCACCGTGGTCAATGCCTGCCGGGATATCCACGGTCAAATTCTTGTTCTCGCGCTCCATGCCTGCACCGCGGCAACGTGAGCAGGGCGTTTTGATGATCTTACCCGTGCCGCGACACTTTTCACAAGTGCCCGTGGACTGGAACTGCATACCGCCCATATTGTGTACGGTGCGCACCTGACCCGTACCGCGGCATGCCGAGCAGGTTTCGGGAGCAACTCCCCCCTCGCTGCCGTTGCCGCCGCAATCGGGACACTTGCGCAGTCTTGTATAGGTAATGGTCTTTTTTGCTCCGAACGCTGCTTCCTCAAAGGACAAGGAAACGCGGATCTGAATATCGTCGCCGCGCTGCGGGCCGTTTCTTCTCTTCTGTCCGCCTCCGCCGAATGCACCGCCGAAGAACGAGCCGAAAATATCACCGATATCGCCAAAATCACCAAATCCGCCGCCGTAGCTGCCACCGCCAAAGCCCGAGCTCTGATCAAATGCTGCGTGACCAAACTGGTCGTACTTTGCCTTCTTTTCACTGTCGGAAAGCACCTCATACGCCTCGTTTGCTTCCTTGAACTTTGCCTCCGCCTCGGCGTTGCCGGGGTTCATATCGGGGTGATACTTCTTAGCCAGCACGCGGTATGCCTTTTTGATCTCGGCATCCGATGCGTTTTTGTCAACGCCCAATACCTCGTAATAATCTCTTTTGTCTGCCATTTTGTTTTCCCTTTATAACCTGCTGTAGGCTGCCGCACCTTGTGCGACAGCCTGTAGCGTTTTATTACTTATTGGAGTTATCCTCGTAGTTTGCGTCGTAGTAGGTGCCGTCTGTGTAGTTGCCACCCTGTGCACCGCCCTGCGCGCCGTCTGCGCCCTGTGCGCCCTGCTGACGGTACAGCTCCTCGGAAACCTTGTAGAATGCCTTCTCGCAAGCCTCGGTGTCAGCCTTGATAGCTGCGGTGTCGCTGCCCTTCAGGGTCTCCTTGAGCTTTTCAATGCCTGCGCGAGCCTCGTTGATTGCCTCGGGGCTTACCTTACCTTCTACCTCGGAGAGCGTCTTTTCCATCTGGAATACCATGGACTCAGCGTGGTTACGAGTGTCAACGGCTTCCTTCTGCTTCTTGTCCTCTTCTGCAAACTTTTCAGCCTCGCGGACTGCTTTGTCGATGTCCTCCTGCGACATGTTGGTGGAGGAGGTGATGACGATGTGCTGCTCCTTACCGGTGCCCTTATCCTTTGCCGTTACGTTTACGATACCGTTTGCGTCAATGTCAAAGGTAACCTCGATCTGGGGTACGCCGCGGGGAGCGGGCGCAATGCCATCCAGAATGAATCTGCCAAGCGTGGTGTTATACTGTGCCATTTCTCTTTCGCCCTGCAGCACGTGGATCTCAACGGAGGTCTGACCGTCAGCAGCGGTGGAGTAGATCTGGCTCTTCTTTACGGGGATGGTGGTGTTTCTGTCGATAATGCGGTTGAATACACCGCCCATGGTTTCAATACCCAGGGACAGAGGGGTTACGTCCAGAAGCAGCAGATCCTTGACCTCACCGCCAAGCACGCCGCCCTGAATAGCAGCACCGATTGCTACGCACTCGTCGGGGTTGATGCCCTTGAAGGGCTCCTTGCCGATGAACTTCTTAACAGCTTCCTGTACGGCGGGAATTCTGGTAGAACCGCCTACCAAGAGGCACTTGTCGATCTGAGAAACGCTCAGGCCTGCGTCAGCGAGCGCCTTCTTGGTGGGAACCATAGCGCGGTCAACAAGGTCAGCCGTAATGCGGTCGAACTCAGCTCTGGTCAGGGTTGCTTCAAAGTGAAGAGGACCTGCGCTGGTTGCGGTAATGAAGGGCAGGTTGATGTCTGCGCTCATCATGCCGGAAAGCTCGATCTTTGCCTTCTCTGCTGCGTCCTTGAGTCTTTGCAGCACCATCTTGTCCTTGCGCAGATCTACGCCGTTCTCTCTCTGGAACTTGTCAGCCATCCAGTCGATGATGCGCTGGTCGAAGTCGTCGCCGCCCAGCTTGGTGTCGCCGTTGGTTGCAAGAACCTCAAATACACCGTCCGAGATCTCCAGAATGGATACGTCGAAGGTACCGCCGCCAAGGTCGAATACCATGATCTTCTGCTCGATCTCCTTATCCATACCGTATGCAAGTGCTGCAGCGGTAGGCTCGTTGATGATTCTCTTAACGTCAAGACCTGCGATCTTACCTGCATCCTTGGTTGCCTGACGCTGTGCGTCGGAGAAGTATGCGGGAACGGTGATGACCGCCTCGGTCACGGTCGTGCCGAGATAGCTCTCTGCGTCAGCCTTGAGCTTCTGCAGAATCATTGCGGAAATCTCCTGGGGAGTGTATGCCTTGCCGTCGATGTTGGTCTTGTAAGCAGAGCCCATTTCTCTCTTGATGGAAATAACGGTTCTGTCGGGGTTGGTGATTGCCTGTCTCTTTGCAACCTGACCGACCATTCTCTCGCCCGTCTTGGAGAATGCCACTACCGAGGGGGTAGTTCTGCTTCCTTCGGGATTGGGAATAACGATGGGCTCAGAGCCCTCGAATACTGCTACGCAAGAGTTTGTTGTACCTAAATCTATACCGATGATCTTTCCCATAATAATATTTCCTCCTATATATGGTGATAATTAGATTTCAATTTGATTAGTTTGCGACGATGACCATGGCAAAGCGCAGGATTTTATCGCCCTTTGCATA